>JAVBNK010000169.1:0-11841 GCA_031551595.1 Rikenellaceae bacterium
GAGCTTGTAGGCAAATTCCGCGGTGTTATCACCGAAAACGGCGGTCAGATCGTCAACGAGGAGGAATGGGGGCTGCGCAAGCTCGAATACCCGATCCAGAAAAAGACCACCGGGTTTTACTATTTCATCGAGTTCACCGCCGAAGGTTCGATCATCGAAACCCTTGAACTCCAGTACCGCCGCGACGAGCGCGTCATCCGTTTCCTGACTTTCAAGCAGGACAAATACGCCGCAGAATATGCCGTGAAACGCCGCAACAAAAACGCTAAAAAGGAGGAATAAGAAATGGCTGCCAACAATCAATCGGAAATCCGTTACCTGAATCCTCCCACGGTCGAGGTACGCAAGAAAAAATACTGCCGCTTCAAAAAGGCCGGTATCAAATACGTGGATTACAAAGATCCCGAATTCCTCAAGAAATTCCTCAACGAGCAGGGTAAACTCCTTCCCCGCCGCCTGACCGGAACGTCGCAGAAATTCCAGAAAAAAGTGGCCCAGGCCGTCAAACGCGCACGCCACCTGGCCCTGCTGCCCTACGTAACCGACATGATGAAATAACCCCCTAAGCGAATCGAACAATGGAAGTAATACTGATAAAAGACGTCGAAAAGCTGGGTTATGCCGACGATATCGTGAACGTGGCCCCCGGCTATGCCAACAATTACCTCATCCCCCAGGGATATGCCCGCACGGCGACCGCTTCTGCCCGCAAGGTGTTGGCCGAGAACCTGAAACAACGCGCCCACAAAGAGGCTAAATTCATCGCGCAGGCCGAAGCCATGGCCGCCAGGCTCGCTTCGACGCAGCTCGTACTGAAAGCCAAAGCCGAAGAAGGACGCATCTTCGGTTCGATCACCGCGGCGAACATCGCCGACGCCCTCGCCGCTGCCGGCGTGGAGATCGACCGCAAGAACGTCACCGTCGAGCCTGTAAAGACCCTGGGCGAATACGAAGCCACTGTGAAACTCTACAAGGAACACAAAGGCACGGTCAAATTCACGGTCATCGCCGAAGAATAGTATCGTCCGACCCCGGGCGATCGGCGACCTGGCCCACTGCTCAAGTGAGTGATTTCGCCCCTGATAAACGCCCGGTCCCTGTAAAGCGGCCGGGCGTTGCTTATTTCGTGCAGCCGATCTTTTACTGGTTTTATACGCGAATAACTATAAACCCTATCCCGCATGAAGACACTTTTTACGTTACTGGCACTCTGTGCCTGCATCCCGATACATGCCCAGACCCGGGAACTGCAACTCATAAAGGGGCGCTATTACGTTGACGGTATAAAAAGCAGCTACCCGAATGTGCAAGGGGCCCTTAGTACGAATACCGATGCGTTAAAGATGTACCGATCGGGACATGCCACCAGAGTGACAGGGAACGTCATCACATTGATCGGCGCATTCGGAATCGGATGGGAGGTCACCTCCCGCCTTACGGACAGGCCCAAGAACAACACCCTGCTGGCCGGCGGATGTATCGTAACGGCCGCAGGCATGATCACTGAGCTTTGCGGGCAAGCCCGGATCAGGCGCAGCTTCAAACTCTATAAGGAAGGCGCGTCCACATCGGCAGGATTGAATATGGAGCTCTCGCGTGCGGGATTGACCGCCTGTCTGCGATTTTAGATAATGATGCCGAAAGTGGCGCGTTCGGCATCATTCCCGATTTTAAGTCCTCTCCCCTCTCTGATACGCGCCTGAGGCCTGGCATCGGAGGAGGGGGACCACATTCCGCACTTTGCAGGATATATTGACTCGTTTTCCTCCCCGCGGCCCGGCATAGCCTGCAAGCAGCCTCTGCCCTCGCTCGCGCCGATCTCCCGTGTGCCGGCAACCGTTCGCAATGCTGCGAGAATTACAGCATCCCGCGGCCCGGCAATTTTATCGTCGCCCCCGGAGCCGCAGGATGTAAAGGACCCACGTTAAACAAATGCCTGCAGCATTTGCATGGCCCGATCACCTCACCCAACCCTCTCCTGGCCGGAGGATAGGGCCATCCAAACAGCACAAGCGCTGTTTGCCCAAAGTCAAATATTTGTAAAAAATATTTACAGGTTCGGCGAATTCGTCGAACTCACGTTATTTATCAGGAACGGGGTCACTTCACGGACCCTGCAGGATCCAGGCCGCCGATCTCCCGTGTACCGGAAGGCGCCGGGAGGCACTCAGCCCGAAACCACCGTATTCATGCCGCGGGAATCCCGGGCCCAGTCGCCGCGGGCGCGAAGCACCTGCTCCACTACGTCGCGGATGCAACCTTCTCCGCCACGGAATTCCGACACGTAGCGCGACACCTCGACGATCTCAGAAACCGCATCCGCCGGGCATACCGGAACCCCGACGTGCATCATCGCCTCGCGGTCGGGAATGTCGTCGCCCATGAAAAGCACCTCTTCCGGGCGCAGGCCGAATTCGGCCATGAATTCCTTCAGCCGCACCAGCTTATCCGCGCAGTTGTCATACAGCCGCGTCACCCCCAGCATTTCGAAGCGGATGCGCAGCGTGGCGCCCCGGCCGCCCGTGATGACCGCCACCGGATAGCCTTTCCTGATGGCGTAAGCTACGGCGTATCCGTCTTTTGCATTATACTTGCGGATGAAATCGCCCGCCGGGGTGACGATGATGCCCCCGTCGGTGAACACCCCGTCCACATCGAACACAAAGGCCCGTACGGCAGCTATTTCTTCTTTGAAGTTTCCCATATCTTTCGGCTCACATTGATATAAATCGTCTGTAAATCGGCGTCGGGGGCCAGCATTTCCACATGGCGCGCCTTGGTCTTGTAGTCGTTTCGTACGGCCGGGCCCGTCTGCACCTCCCGGGGCGATTTCACACCCGCGGCCTTGAGCGCCGTTTCGCGGATCAGCGGTTTGAGGATGTCGAAATCCAGCTTCGACCCCCGTAGCAGGTCTGCCCCCGCCGTGTACATATAATTGGTGAAATTGCTGGCGAATACCGCTGCCAGGTGCACCTTCGCACGGTGCGGCGAGTCCACCTCGCGCACCTCGCGCGACAGGGCGTGCGCCACCCCGCGCACGCAGTCCAACGCCTCGGGCGTCGTGCCCTCGATGAGCAGCGGCACGTTATGGAACACCGTCCGGCGGCCTTTACTGAAGGTTTGCAGCGGGTAGATCACCGCCCGGTGGGCGATCTTCGATGAGAGTTCGCGCACCCCTACGCTGCCTGCCGTATGGGCCACCGTCGCCCCTTTGAAATCGAGCGACTTCGACACCTCGCCGATCGCCCCGTCCGACACCGCGATGATATAGAGGTCGGCCGGAGCCAGTCTGGCGCGTCCGTACAGCGCGGCAAATTTGCAGCCGCAGCGCGTAGCCAGCCGCCGGGCCGCCGTGGCATCGCGCGCCACGACCTGCCGCAACCGCAACGCGTCGCTGCCCGCCACGGCCAGCGCCATCGCCTCGGCCACATTGCCGCTCCCTATGATGACTACGTTTTTCATTGATATCTTTATCGTTGGCCTCCAAAGGAGGTCGTCAGCCCTTAACCATCGGCGGAGGGCTGAACCGACGCCAAACCGGAAAGCTTCGAGCCTGTTCGAAGGCCGGGGTGTGACGGAGGCAAACATCGTCAACCTCCCATCCTCCACCGGCGGCGTAGCGGCTACTTTATATCCATCAGCAGCACATTCCCGGCCGAGGCGCCGTTGTCGCGGCGCATCCGGTCCAACTCAACGCTGATCCGCTCCATGCCTTCCGTAGCGTCCATGTCGAACTGGGCCTGGCCCTTGAGCTCGACGCTGTCCACCACGTCCGAAATGGTGATCGCGTGCACGTCGCGCGAAGGGATGTACAGATTGATCCTCTCATCCTTATTATTCTGCACGGCCGACAGCAGCCCCGCCCGCTCCAGGTCGAACACCACGTCGCGCACGATACGCAGCGGCATGTTCAATTCCCCGGCGATGATCTCGCTGGTCACGGGCTCCTGTTTGTCGAGAAAATGCCGGATCGCCACCTGCATCGAGGCCACCAGCACCTTCTGGCGATGGTCGTAACTCATGTGCAGCGACTCGCGCTCCTGCTCGTATTTCGAAATATTCTGGTAGGCGTAGGTCAGCTCGCCCCCGGCCAGCAGGATCTGCCAGCTCGACTGCATCCAGATCAGGAACAGCGGCAGGGCCGCGAAACTACCGTAAATGGCGTTGTAGGAGGTCATCCACGTCTGGGCGTAGACATACCCGACCTGGAAAAGCTGGAAGGCCGTACCGGCGATGATACCTGCCGGGATGGCGCTGCGCAGGCGCACCTTCGTATTGGGCATCACCGTGTAGAGGAACGTGAACATCACCCAGATCGTCGCCAGCGACGCGATGGCATAAACGATATCCAGCAGGAACGAGTTCGAATAATCGGCGATATTGCTCTTGATATAGATCGCCAGGCTGTTCGAAATGATCCACAGGATCGGGGCGATGAACACCACCGACAGGTAATCGCTCAGCTTGCGGGCCAGCGAGCGCGACTTGCGCACCTCCCAGATGTTGTTGAACGCCTTCTCCGCGTTACCGAATACGCGCATCACCGCCCAGACCAGCGTCACGAAAGCCACCGAGGCGATCAGGCCGCCCTTCGTGCGGGCCAGCAGGTTGTTCGCAAAGTCCAGGATCAGGTCTATAAGATCCTTATACTGCGGAAACTCCATATAAAGATACTCCTCGAAAGAGAGCTCGAAGCCGAAGCCCTTCACCACCCCGAAGATCAGCGCAGCGATGGGCACCACGGACATCAGCGTGTAGAACGTCAGTGCGGCCGAGATGCGGCCCACATCGTGTTCGCCGAATCCCTTGCCCGTATATATCAACACTTTGGCCTGGCGCACGAGCCACCGCACGAACCCCGAGCGGTATTCGTGCTCCTTCTTGTTCCAGATGCCGTCGCGGACGTAGTCTATCGCCTTCTTTATCATCGCCGTCGGAGAATATCCACAAAGATAGCTATTTTCTTTAAAAGTCCGCGGCTGACGGAGCGGCGATCATATTTCGATTCGGCGCGGCCAAAGACCGCCTGCGGATTTCGGCGGGCGGGAGGAATAATGAACCATCGCCTGACCGCGGACTCCGGCGTTTACCCGCCGAGGAAATGCACACGTTGCAGATTGCCGCCGCCGGATGCGGGCGAAGCCTCCGGCGCAGCGATCGCTGTCCGGCGCATGGGGCGGCGGCAGGCAGCCGGTTTTGCATTGCAAAACAGAAATGGCAAATTATATGAATGAAGGGTTTAGTGAAATTTATAAATAATTATACATTAGTTAATCTCTAAGGGTTCAGTTCCCCGCCGGTTTGGTTACCCATGCGACGCACGGGTTTCCTCCCCGCGGCCCGGCATAGTTCGCAGGTGACCTCTGCTCTCGCTCGCAGCGTCGGTTTGGTTACCCATGCGATGCATGGGTTTCCTCCTCTCGGCTCGGCATAGTTCGCAAGCGCCCTCTGCTCTCGCTCGCAGCGTCGGTTGCTACGGGGTTGTTTATTTAATATAAATATTTTCAGGCCGCAGCCAGCGGAGGAGCGCAATAACGCCGCCAGGCGTTTATGAAGCAGCCCTCCGCGCCGGATGGCTGCGGGCTGCAAACTTTGCAGGCAAAGTTCATATCACTTAAAAACAATGAATTAACATGCATACGAAATCTATTCTCAACCCTTAAGTCGCATAAACGGGCAACAGATAACCGGCCTTTCTTCCGAGTATGAAGCGGACATCATGCTACTTCAGCAGCACCGCCATCCGCCGGCCGTCCACCGTGGTGAACGCCGCCATCGCCGTGCCGCCTTCCGTGACGCCCAACTGACGCGCGATCGCCGCATTCGGCATATCGAAACCGCTTTGCATGATTTGAAGCCGTTTGATTCCCCGCTGCCGCAGCAGGTCGCGCATCGCTTTGAGGTCCGTCACCGCATCGATCGCATAAGGGCGGTACATCGCGCCCGGCGGCAGTTCCCGCGCGAATGCATACCCCGTGTCCGACACGACGCAAGCATCGCTGCCGTCGAAATAATGCCCCGCCAGCCGCATCTTGCGCAACGCCACGTCGGGCACGATCAGCCATGCGTAAGGCGGCGCGAACGTTCCGTGCGGGGGATGAGGCGCACCGGCGGCCACCGAAAAAGACTCGCCGCCCGCCACCGAGGCCCTGACGGCCGGCGCGACGATATGGGGGCCGGTTTCGATCAGCAGTTCCTTGCATTCGCCGCGCAGCGACACCGCCTCGACCGTCGCGTGCGGCCCGAAAAGACGCAACGCCTCGGCGTGGTCGAACAGCGGCGAGGTTTTGATCACAATGCGGCCGGATACCTGCGACATCCTGCCGTGCAACGCCGTTACGTCCGGCGAACAATCTGCCGGCAGCACCAGTTTGCGGTTGTCCCCGCCGCGGCGGTCGGGGTCCACATAGACCAGGTCGGCCTTCAATCCCTCGCGCAGGAGGAAATCCCCGGCCGAAGCCTCTATCACCTCGATATTGTGCAGCCCCAGGCGTTGGAAATTCTCGCGCGCCACCGCCGCCAGCACCGGATCGCGCTCCACGGCCGTGACACGGCGGAAACGACGTGCGAAATTGGCCGAATCCACCCCCAGGCCGCAGGTAAGGTCTATGCAGGCGTCGCCCCCGTACTGCTTATGGGCTGCGGTTTCGGCGCTTCCCGCCTGTTCGAACGACAGCGGAGGAAGGATACACCGCGCCTCATAATAATGGGGCAGCTTCGTGCGGGCGCGTTGCAGGTATTTCACCTGCGTGGCCACCAGCGCCGGCACGTCCCCGGCCAGCTGCCGCCGAAGCGCCTTGCCGGCCGCCACCGCTGCCGGGTCGTCGCCGATATGTTTCTCGATGGCCTGCCTCACCTCCGGGCGGCACAATATGTCGAACTGTTCGCGTGTCATCCTTCCTCCAATACCGCCCGCCGTCGCCGTGGACGCAACGACAAGGCCGCCAATATCATGATATACCCGGCATAGACGGCCAGCGTCGCGCCCGCCGACAAATGCACCTCCGCGGCCGCCCACGGCAGGGCCGCGCACCACTCGATGATCCTGTCCTGCACGTCCGCGATCCCGCCGATCACCCATCCGGCCGCGCCCGAAAGCGCTCCCGCCGGCAGGATCACCCATAGCAACGACGCCAGCAGCAGCACATGCGAGGTGAGGATCACCGGCGGATTGACAAAGATGCCGATCAGCGGGAAATTCCCGAAATAGTGCGCCACCAGCGGCCATGTGCCCACCGTGGCCGCCACGCCCACGATGAACACCGCGGCGAAAGCGTTGACCGGTTTGTAGCGTGTCCGGAGCCGGTCATACATCGGTTTATACATCACCGCGATCGCCAACACCGCCGCGAACGAAAGCTGGAAACTCACATCGCAGAGGTTCTGCGGCCACAGGAGCAGCATCACGGCCGCCGTGGCCAGCATGACGTTCAGGCCGCTGCGGTGGAGCGTCGAAGCCAGCGCCAACTGTCCGCCGGTGAACATCAGCGCGGCGCGGGTGGCCGAGGGCGAAAGCCCCGTCATGGCCGCATAAACCCATATCGCCGCGATCGCAATGAGGTTCTTGGCCACATGGCCGCGGCGGAAGACGGGAATGAAATACAACAGCAGGTTGACCAGGCCGAACACGATCCCCACGTGCAGTCCCGACACCGCCAGCAGGTGCGAGGTCCCGGTCCTCGCATAAGCGTCGCGCAGCGGGCGGGGAATATCGCTGCGGCGGCCGGTCGCGATCGCCGTGACGATGCCTTCCGCTTCGGGGTCGAGATCCAGCCGGGAGAGCCGTTCCGCCGCACCCGACTGCATCCGGCAGGCCAGCGTGCGGGGCGTAACGGCCGTGTGCGGCGAACGCGCCGCGAGGGCCCCCGGACCCGCGTACACCCTGCCCGTATAGCCCCGCACGCGCATCAGCCGCGCATAGCCCGCCGATGCGCTGTCCCCCGGGCCGGCCAGCGGATTGACACAGGCATTGCAGATCATCTGTGTGCCCGGTCGTATGTGATAACCGGTATCCACGCTGAGCATGACCTTCTGCCGGGTGCGGTGCCACGCCGTGTCGCGCCAGTAGCCCACTTCGGCCGTGGCCGTATCCCAGCGCCCCTTGCGGACGGGGTTGTCCGTCACGGCGACGTGCAGCTGCAGGCGTTCGCCTTCAGGCAAGGTGCGCGGCGTGGCGTGCGTCCGGGTGAGCGCCATCGCCGTCAGCATCAGCGCCGCCCATGCATAGACATTCCCCGCCGCGCCCTTCCGTACGGTCAGCCACGCGCCCGCATAGACCGCCGCGAGTGCTGTCCAGACGATCCAAGCCGGGATGCCGGATCCCCACACCACGGCGATGCCCGCCGCCACGGGCGGCAGGATGCGCAGGAAAGGAAGGCGGTGGAAGTTCACGGTTAGGCGGCTATATTTGATTTTCAGAGATTATCCTAATGAATATCATTGAACCTTATTTTCAAGTCAGCGGCTGTGGGGGCGAAATCAAAGATTCCGAGCCGCTGACTCGGCATTTCGCGGTAGCGAAATGCATAATCCCCCAAAGCGGGCAATGTGAATCCAAATGACCGCCATTACTTCAACGGATGATGTTCCGACACGCTGCGGCGCAGGTGCGAGCGGTCGAGGTGGGTATAGATCTCGGTCGTGAGGATCGACTCGTGGCCCAGCATCTCCTGGATCTGGCGGATGTTCGCGCCCCCCTCGAGCAAGTGGGTGGCGAACGAGTGGCGGAAGGTGTGTGGGCTGACCGTCTTGCCGATCCCCGCCCCGGCCACCGCTTCCTTCATGATCTTAAACACCATCACACGCGACATCGCCCCGCCCCGGCGGTTCAGGAACAGCACGTCGCGGCTGTCCGCCTGCGGCTCCAGCGTGCGGCGCCGGTCCAGGTAAAGTTTCACGCAACGGGCCACCTCGGCGCTCATCGGCACGAGGCGTTGCTTGCGCCCCTTGCCCGTTACGCGCAGGAACCCGTCGTCGAAGAACAGGTCGCCCAACCGCAACGCCGTCAGCTCCGATACGCGCAACCCGCAACTGTAGAGCATTTCGAGCATGGCACGGTTGCGGTGGCCCTGGGGAGCGCTCAGGTCGATCGAGGCGAGGATCGCATCTATTTCTCCCAGGGTAAGCGTATCGGGCAGGCGGCGGGCCACTTTCGGCGCTTCGATCAACTCGGTGGGCGCGGTTTCTATGACTCCTTCGAGCAAAAGGAACCGGTAGAAACTTTTCAGGCCGCTCAGGATACGGGCCTGCGAAGTGCGCACGAGGCCCCGGTCGTAGATATGGGTGAGGTAGGCTTCGATATGGTGCGGTTCGGCCTGCGGGGGATATACGCCGTGGGTGTCCAGCAGGTACTCCGCAAACTGCCGGATGTCCCGCCCGTAGGAGTCCGTCGAGTTGCCCGACAGCCCCCGCTCCAGCGCGATGTACGACATATATCGCCTCAACAGGGCGTCCCACTGCGTTTGTTTCATGAATTTATCCGCTTTAAGAATCCGGGGAAGGGTGAACGAAAGTGGTGACGGTCATAGCATCCGACTCGATGGAAACCCTGAACCGCCTGAGATTCCTATGGACATCCACCCTGGGGCCTTTGAGATAGCCGTTTCTATCCGTTTTGGGATCTTTGCGACTACTGCGGGGATTTATAATACGGACAAAGACATAGGCGTTATCGAGTAAATAATTATCGATATCAAATTGATAAAAATACTCTCCCCCGACACCCGCCATCCTGGCGCGTAGCTTTAATGTTCGCGTACTATCGGAGAGCATTCGCCGATAATCCTCTATGGGAACAGACAGATTCCCGGGATGATAGCGCGCGACAACGGTGTCGGCTTTGCCCTTGTTATCCGTCACTATAAAATCCAGGCAGGGTATATAATGATTGGCGCCGTCAATGATTAATACGAAGTCGATGTTCTTCATCTCCTGCGGGAAGCAACAGATCCCGGAAAAACACATGAAGAGAATCAGCGCCAATCTTTTCATCGCTATTTTTTGTAATGATCAATTATTTTCCGAACGGCGTCTTCTTTTTCTATCTTTGTCCGGACAAATTTAAGAAAATTTCCGATATATCAGCCTGGCGATGCAAGGCTGGCAGCCTGAAGCCGCGCCACGCGGAAGGCTGAACCGACGCCACACCGAGAGCCATAGGACTTGTTGGGATGAACGGGGTGCGAAGCAAGGAAAACAAAGTCAAAACATGCGTATTCATCCTTCGCCGGCTGCGTGCCGGCGCTAAAATGATTATTATGGACTACATCGAACTCACCGTCCCCGTCGCCGGGCCCGAACAGGCCGAAATCCTCACCGCCTACCTTTCCGATTTCCCGTTCGACAGCTTCGAGCAGGGCGCGGGCACGCTGAAAGCCTACGCCCCGGCCGACGCCGTTATCGAATGCAAGGAGCAGGTCGATGCGATGCTCGCGCAGGAAGGCGTCGCCGGCCAGCGCTACATCATGGTCGAGGCGGTGAACTGGAACGCCGTCTGGGAGTCGAATTTCGAGCCGGTGGACGTGGACGGGCAGGCCTATATCCGCGCTCCGTTCCACGCCCCCTCGTCCTCGCATGCGATGGAGGTGGTCATCATGCCCAAAATGTCGTTCGGCACGGGCCACCACGCCACCACCCACCTGATGGGCGCCGCCGTGATGCGGTCGGACGTGGCCGGGCTGCGCGGGCTGGACATGGGCAGCGGCACGGGCGTGCTGGCCATCCTCGCCGCACGGCGCGGGGCCGCCGCGGTCGACGCGGTCGACATCGATGAGTGGGCGTACGAAAATGCCGTGGAAAATATCGCCGCCAACGGCGTGGCCGATCGCGTAACGCCCCTTTTGGGCGACGTGTCGGCGGTCGCGGGGCGTTCGTACGATTTTATTTTAGCCAACATCAACCTCAACATCCTGGTGCGCGATATGGCGGCCTATGCGGCCATGCTGCGTCCGGGCGGGCGCATCCTCCTGAGCGGCATATTCACTTCGGACCTTCCCGCCCTCTCGGCAGCGGCCGCCAAAGCAGGGTTTGCCGTCGCCGGACACGCCGCAAAAGACGGCTGGGCATGCGTGGAGGCGGTGAAAGAGGAATAATACACGATACCCGTTCATTTCCCGCCCGCCCTTTCCCAAGCCGCTTCACGGCGATGGGCAGGAAGCGCGGGTTGCCTTAACGACCCGATAAAATAAATAAAGGATAACGTACCGCTAAATTTATTACCTTTGCCCATCCGTCCGGAAAAATGATGAGCAGGATTATTCCATACATACTGGCGCTGGCGCTGTTGTGCGGGTGCGGCCCCGGACACGACGCGGACAATTACGAGGTCTGGGGCATCGACGTGTCGAAACACCAGCGCGATGTCGACTGGCAACGCGTGCTGAGCAGCGACCGGCCCGATTTCGTCTTCCTGAAAGCCACCGAAGGCCTCATTATCACCGACCCGTCATACGCCCGGCATGCCGCCGAGCTCGACAGCCTGGGCATCCTCTGGGGCGCGTACCACTTCTTCGGCCACCGCACCCCCGGCAAAGACCAGGCGCGCAATTTCATCAAAACGGCCGGGCTCAAAAAAGGCAACCTGATCCCGGTGCTCGACATCGAACCCCACCGTTTCATGACCGACGCGGCCAAATCCGTGCGCGAGGCCCGGGCGTTCTGCGACGAAGTACGCCGCTACTACGGTGCGAACCCGATCATATACTGTTCTACACATTTTTACGAACGTTACCTGAAGAAAGACTTCCCCTCCGGAAAATACACGCTTTGGATCGCCGACTCCCGCGGAAACCCCGACCACCTGGACTGGCAACTGTGGCAGCACACCGATGCGCACCGCATCAG
>JAVBNK010000087.1:0-8905 GCA_031551595.1 Rikenellaceae bacterium
ATGTAGAGCCACTTGCCTTTGCGCCCTTCCTCCTTGAGGCGGTTGTAGCGGCGGTTGACATAGGCGTCGAACCCGATCCCGGCCACGTTGGCCATGTAGCGGGTCTGGCGGTAGCTGGCCTGGTGGTACGAGATGGTCGCCACGTCCTGCAGGAACGAGTGCCCGGCCACGATGGCCTTGATCGCCTCGGCGTATTTGCGCGGGATGCCGAACATGCGGATCCAGTCGTTGCCCGTACCCACGGCGATCACCGACAACAGCACGTCCTGCGTGGCAACGCACTGCTGGATGAAGATGCCGTTGACCACCTCGTGGATCGTGCCGTCGCCGCCCACCACGATGATCCGCCGGTAGCCCTCGTTGACCGCCCCCACGGCCAGCTCGGTGGCGTGGTACTTGCGCTCGGTGAACACGTAGTCGTGGACGATGTGGTGGTCGCGCAGCACCTTGCTGATCAGCGGCCAATCGTTCAACCCGTGGCCGCTGCCGGCCACAGGGTTGACGATGACGAACCATTTGGATTGCTCCATATTATGCGTGATGATTATATACGAACACGTTGTGCATTTAGACAGGACAGGTCATTCTAATGACAATATGATGATTATCAGATTTGCATTGCAAACCTGTCGGCCCGCAGCCACCAGGCGCGGAGGGCAGAACCGACGCTGCGAGCGAGGGCAGGGTCAAGCTTGCCTGAACTCTGCCGAGCCGCGGGGAGGAAAACAATGCGCAGCATTGTTAACTTCAAATCCAAGGCTTCGGCTTATCCTCCGCTGGCTGCAAACCGACGGCGCAACCGGACATAGACGACTAACAATCAATGTATTGAATAAAAATAACAACTGTCATCCTAAATACACAACGCGTTATACTATTTTATACTCAACGGATATCGGAAGCCAGCCCGCAGCCAACGAGCCAGGTGTTTTGGGGGCGGTATGCTCCCTATCTGCCAATGCTTTGCATCGTTTTCCTCCCCGCGGTCCGGCAGGGGCCGCTTACAGCCTCTGCCCTCGCTCCGCAGCGCCGGTCAGCCCTTCGCCGCCGATGGCCACGGGCCGAGCCTTACTGTGCGGGGCCAACCCGGCCGGTATAAAATCGTATGTAATGATCTCATGTGTATCTTCAAACCCGCGGCTGCGGCAGGTTCTTTCGGCGCGAACCGCGGGCTTGTGCGTTTCCCTAAAATGCGGTGCTATTTCTTGGGCGCGTTGACGATCGTATCGCACAGGAAGTCCCAGAAACGCTGTACCGACGCGATGTTGACCTTTTCGTCCGGCGAGTGGGGATACTGGATCGTCGGGCCGAACGAAATCATATCCAGGTTGGGATACGCGCCGCTGATGATGCCGCACTCCAGCCCGGCGTGGATACCTTTCACCTCGGGCTCGGTGCCGAACAGGCGTTTGTAGCCCGCCAGCATCGTCTTGAGGATCGGCGACTCCATGTTGGGATTCCAGCCGTCGTACGATGCGGTCAGCTCGACCTTCGCGCCGGCCAGTTCGAACGCGCTGCGGATCATCTCGCCCAGGTCGTTCTTCTCGCTGTTCGAAGAGCTGCGCATCAGGCATTGGATTTTGATCCTGCCGCCCTCGGACACCACGCGCGCAAGGTTCGTGGAGGTCTGCACCAGCCCGGGCATCGACTTGCTCATGCGGATCACGCCGTTCGGGCAGGCGTACACCCCGCGCAGTAAATTGCGCTCCGTCCGGGCGTCGATCACGGTCGCAGGCATCGGCACGTCGACCGCCTTGATCGAGATCGAATCCTCGACGTTCTTATATTCGGTTTTCACCGTTTCTTCGAAAGCCGCGAGTTCCTTTTTGAATTCGGCTACCTTATCTTTCGGCATCACCACCGTCGCGAAAGCCTCCCTCGGAATGGCGTTGCGCAGGCTGCCGCCGTCGATCGACGAAAGGCGCACGCCGAATTTCGCCGACACGCCATACAGCAGGCGGTTCATCAACTTATTGGCGTTGCCGCGCTCCAGGACGATCTCGATGCCCGAGTGGCCGCCCTTCAGGCCGCGGATCTCGACGCGCTGTGCGGCGTAGTCCTTCGGCGCGGGCTCTTCCTGGTACGTAAACTCGATGTTGGCGTCCATGCCGCCCGCGCAACCTACGTAAAGCTCGCCTTCGGTTTCCGAGTCGAGGTTCATCAGGATGTCGCCGTTCAGGTAGCCCGGCTTGAGGCCGAAAGCGCCTTCCATGCCGGTTTCCTCGGTCGCCGTGAGCAGCACTTCGAGCGGGCCGTGCCTGAGGTCCTTGTCCGTAACGGCGGCCAGGATCGCCGCCACGCCCATGCCGTTGTCCGCGCCCAGCGTAGTTCCGTTGGCTCTCACCCAGTTGCCGTCGATGTAGGCCTCGATCGCGTCTTTTTCGAAGTCGAACGCCTTGTCGCTGTTCTTCTGGGGCACCATGTCGAGGTGCGCCTGCAGGATCAGGCCTTTGCGGTCTTCCATGCCGGGCGTGGCCGGGAGGCGCATCACCACGTTGTCGCCCTCATCGACAAAACACTCGATGCCGTTCTTTTTGGCGAAATCGACCATGTACTGGCGGATGGCCACTTCGTGGGACGAGGGGTGCGGGATGGCGCAGATGTCCGTAAAATAGTTCCACAGGGGCTGCGGTTTCAACGATTTGAAATCTTTGTTCATGGCTTTTATGTTTTTAGGTTTATGTTTTCTTTTATTTTTTCGGGTTGCCTTATGCGACCCGGGCCTGGCCACCCATGCCGCACAGCGCCACGGGAATGGTCGCCAGGCCAGATGGCTGGGAACCGGCCGGTTTTCTTATTCCCGGCGGTTGCGGAAACATCTACCCCAACCGCGCCAGCATGTTGCGGGTGTTGGCCTCGATGCGCTCCAGGATGCCGTCCGTCGCACCGCGCACGAACGCCTCGCCCGTGATATGCTCGTAAAGCTCGATGTAGCGGTCCGTCACGCTGGCCACGAATTCATCGGTCATCTCCGGAACCACCTCGCCCGGACGGCCCTGGAAGCCGTTCGCCATCAGCCACTCGCGCACGAATTCCTTCGAGAGCTGGCGCTGCTGTTCGCCGCGGGCGAAACGTTCCTCGTAGCCTTCGGCGTAGAAGTAACGCGAACTGTCCGGCGTGTGGATCTCGTCGATCAGGCGGATCCGGCCGTCCATTTTCCCGAATTCATATTTCGTATCGACCAGGATAAGGCCCTGGCGTGCCGCCATTTCCGTGCCGCGGGCGAACAACGCCAGCGAATATTGTTCCAACTGCTCGTAGTCCTCTTTCGATACCAGCCCTTGCGCGATGATCTCCCCTTTCGAAATATTCTCGTCGTGGGCGCCTATCTCTGCCTTGGTGGTGGGGGTGATGATAGGCTGCGGGAAGCGCTGGTGCTCACGCATACCCTCCGGCAGCGCCACGCCGCAGATCGACCGCGCACCCGCCTTGTAGTCCCTCCACGAGCTGCCGGTCAGGTAGGCCCGTACCACCATCTCCACCGGAAACGGCTCGCAACGGTAGCCCACCGTGACCATCGGGTCGGGCGAGGCGATCTTCCAGTTGGGGCAGATGTCCGACGTGGCGTCCAGGAAACGCGAGGCGATCTGGTTCAGCACCTGTCCTTTATACGGTATGCCGCGCGGCAGCACGACGTCGAACGCCGAGATGCGGTCCGACACCACCATCGCCAGGTAGCGCCCTTCAATGTCATACACGTCGCGCACCTTGCCCACGTAGCGGCTGCGCTGCCCTTCGAAATGGAAATCTGTTGCGGTAACTGCTTTCATTCGTTATATTTATGATAGTTATTCTTTCTCATTCCTCATTTCGCCGGGGCGGAATGCGCATGTCCCCGGCCCGGCGACTTTGTCGCCGACCTCCAAAGCCGCGGACATGAAAAAATGCTTATTCACGGTCCTCCGGCTTATGTTTATCGAACGCTTCCACAATGCTCTTGACCAGCGCATGGCGCACGATGTCGCCCTTGTCGAACTCCACCACGCCGATGCCCTCGACGCCTTTCAACATCCCCAGTGTGGGCTGCAGGCCCGAGTCGGAGCGCCGCGGCAGGTCGATCTGCGTCAGGTCGCCCGTAACGATGAACTTCGCCGAGCGGCCCATCCGCGTCAGGAACATCTTCAGCTGCGGCAGCGTGGTATTCTGCGCCTCGTCCAGGATCACGAACGCGTTATCCAGCGTACGGCCGTGCATGAAGGCCAGCGGCGCGATCTGCACCGTCCCCTCCTCGATCAGTTTGGTGAGCTTCGCCTGCGGGATCATGTCGTGCAGCGCGTCGTACAGCGGCTGCAGGTACGGATCGAGTTTTTCTTTCATGTCCCCCGGCAGGAAACCGAGCTTTTCGCCCGCCTCGACCGCCGGACGAGTCAGTATGATGCGTTTTACCTCCTTATTTTTCAGTGCGCGGACCGCCAGCGCGATGGCCGTATAGGTCTTGCCCGACCCGGCCGGCCCCACGGCGAACAGCAGGTCGCGGTCCGCGGAAAGTTTCACCAGCCGTTGCTGGTTGGGCGTCCGGGCACGCACGATCGTGCCGCCGTTGCCGAACACGATCACATCCTTATCCGCCGGCGCGGACTCCTGCGGCAAGCCCCCTTCGAACGTCTGGGCCACCACCTGTTTCGACACGTGGCCGTATTTGGCGGTATAGTCCACCAACTGCCTGAAGCGGCGTTCGAACTCGGCCACCCCGGCCTCGTCGCCCGAAACACCGACCGTATCGCCGCGCGCCACGAGCCTCAGTTTCGGGAAATAGGATTTTATAAGGTCCCAGTTCGCATCGCCGCTGCCGTAAAGCTCGGCCGGGTCGACGCCTTCGAGGATGATCGTCCGTTCCGCCATAGACCGTTACAGGTTAAATCCGAGGCTGAGGGTCCACGTGCGCACGGGCGTTTTGACCTCCGCGGTCGTTTCGCCGACGGAGATGGCCTGCGTGGGGCGCGACAGGTCGCCTTTATACATCGCCGACAGGGTCATTTTCCCGAAACAGACGCCCGCCCCCGCGGCATAGCCCACCGACGAGCGGTTCCACAGCACCGTCTGGGCGGTATTGCTGCTCACGTTAGCCACCGACGTTTCCTCCCACACATTGAACACCGGCCCCGCATACAGCCGCAGGAATGCGGCCCGGGCCTCCAGCATCAGCGGTACCTCAATGGCGTTCATGCGCACGGTCGAAGTGGCGATCGTCGAGGCATCCTGAGCGGACTGCACGCCCAGTTTATAACTGTTGTGGGAATAGACGAACTCGGGGCGCAAACGGATCATGCCGATCTTGGCGCTGGCGGTCATTCCCACATGATAGCCCACCCTGGAATCGGCCGAAAGTACGTAGGGCCCCACGGCCGCATCACGCAGGTCCATATCCTGGAAATTGAGTCCCGCGCGGAAGCCGAACTCGATCGGGCTGCGGGCCGAGGCACCGTATGCACCCGCCGATAACGCCACTGCGAACAATAATACCTTTGCTTTCACAACATTCCGGTTAATCCCAACAAAGATAACAAAAATGAATGAGGATTCCGCCGACTTGGGGAAAATTCGGACCGGCCCGAAACGCAGGCCGGCGTTTTTCCGTTTTATCCTCCGGCTCGCCGCGCAGGCCGGCAGGCCACGGAGCAGCCACAGTAGGCCTGCGCTGTTGACGGATGGTTTATCGTTCGTTCCTCCCAGCGGCTCGGCAAAGCCTGCAAGCAACCCCCATCCGCTGCCTCGGTTCATTCCGGTCAGACCACAACTTGCCGCGGCCTGAAAACAGGAACCATCAATCCTTAAATGGCAACGACATACTGATTACACAGGCTTGCTATCCCGGCCCCGCGCCCATCCCCGGCGGTGCGATTGTCAACTCCCGGCCTGGCATCGGTTTGCGCCATGGGCGCAGGGGCGGGGGGCACGGATTGCCCGCCCACCCGGAAAACCGACGGAGTGCAACGAGGCATATAATTCTTTTGAAAATAAACCGGCCGGATCAAAAATAAACATAATATGCGCAGCCGGGCGGGGACGCAGGCGGCTTAGGGTTTGTCCGGGAATTTTCCGGACAAAAGACATGAACCGATTTTTGGATAATTTCTTCATCCGCCGAATAAAGAACCCCGCAGCAACCGACGCTGCGGGCGAGAGCAGAACCAAGTTTACTTGAGTTATGCCGAGCCGCGAGGAGGAAACCCATGCGATGCATGGGTAACTGAAGCGGCGGGGTATTCAAGGACGCAGTTGCCTGCGGCAACTGCCAACCGACGCCAGGCCGGGCGCCATCAAACTTATTGGAATGGCCGGGGCGCGAAACAGGAAAAGCCTGCAATGCAGGCTTACATCCGCGGTTCGAAACCTCCGGTTTCACCCCGTCCCCGCGGGATGTGAATACAAAACGCCGTAAACTGCAGGGGAAGTTAACCCTTAGAGATTAAAAGTGGTTCCCATGGCGAGTGAGGAGGGCGGAAAAATCATCAAAAAGGGCCATTAGATTTTGTTTTAAAGCCCTTGGACGAATTCTTAGAGTTTGTATAGGAATTTTTCTCAAAAAGAATTATAAGTCAGTTTTGAGAATATTTTTAAGCGTCCGACAAGGCGCATAGCGGGCTCTATGTAACGCGAAGGGCGCTTTTAAAGCGCTCAAAATGCCATAATTACTTTGATGAAAAATTCCCAGACAAACTCTTAATACCCCAGCGAACGGATATACCCGAGCACCGCCTCGCTCAGGCGGTCGTTGCGCTCGGTCCAGGCGCCGTCCCGGACCAGGTGGTCGCGCTGGCGCATGATCTGCTCCGTGAGCGGGAATTGCGGTTGGGGGATCGCGCCGTACTCCGTGCGGCGCGAGGGGCGGATCGTGCGGTCGAACACCTCTTCCAGCGTCGGGCGGCGTTCAGCCTCCCACGAAAAACCGGGCAGGCGGGTATCCTGCGTTTCCGGGATCTGGTCGAGCGGATAGCCGTGGGCGTCGGGATCGGTCCTGAATGCGATGCGGTCGACCTGCTGCCCGCTCAGATAGAACGTGATGGTCGAACTGGTCGCCACCAGGAATCCCACGACATAGCTGCCCGTGCTGTCCTCCTCGGTCATGTAATAGAGCGACTCCGCATTGCCGTCCACATCGACCCGGTAGATCTCGTTGTCACGGAACCATGCGTCGATCGTCTTGCCCTTCACCTGGTTGAAACTCTGCTCATCGACCTGCGAGATCATGATCGGCGAACCGACGAACGTCGCACGGAGCAGGCTCTGGTTGCGGGTGTAGACGTCGACCAGGTCGGATTTGATCTGGCTGCTGCCGTTCCACATCACCGGATTGATGTACATGTGGATCGTCGAGTCGATCGAAAAGCCCACCAATGAGTCGCACACCGCCTGGAAATCCGTGCGGAATATCTTCACGTTGCGGTAGCCTTTCACGATGCGCACCATCGAGTCCTTCTGCACCGAATCGGCGTCGGCCACCCGGCCTCCCGCAATCAGCGAATCGGCCTGTACCCGCCTCACCGCCAGCGCACTGTCCGCACGCACCACCAGCGCCGCAGAATCGGCCGCCGAAAGTATCCTCACCGGCTCCGGGACCGTAGCGTGGCCGTGATCGTGATCGTGATCGTCTTCCTCTTCCTCCTCCCCGTGCATATGTTCCGCGGGCGCCGCCACCGCCACCGGAGGCGGCTCCGCAGTCTGCCCTTTCTCGTCGCGTTCCATCCGGCGCTGCAACTTTTTACTCTCGCGCCGCGACAGTTTCACATCGCCTTCTCCGGCCGTATCCATCCGTTCGAGGCCTTCCGCCGGGGTGACCGCCGCCGTGCTGTCCGGCGCGAACGTCGGCTCGATCACCATACTGTCGGCGCGTGCGGCCGCCTGCGCCGCCTTCCGGGGCGCCACCAGCAACTCGTCCTGCTGCGACTCGGCGGCAAGGCCCGCCACCTGCTCCCCCGCATCGCGTCTGACCGTGTGCAGGAACATCGAATCGGCACGCATGTAGAGCGTATCCTTACCCTCTTCGTAATTCAGCGCCGAGGGACGGCGGGTCAGCATGGCCTCTTCGCGCTTGCCGAAGTAGAGCCCGTAGTCGCCGAAGGCCATCACCCGCTGCGAGTCGTCGCGCATCTGGATATTCCGGCGCAGCACGGCGTCTTCGAGCAGGTCGTTATAGTCGATCGTGTCGGCCCACATCTCCTGGTCTTCGGTCATGATGTAGGCGTCCGAGGTGAAATGGTAGGTGTTGTTCGGACGGTCGTACGAGCCGCGGTCGGCGCTCAGCATCTCGCCCTTGGCATTCCAGATGTACGACCGGGTGTAGAAATCGGCCACCTCGGTGTCCATGTTATACTGCACCGAGTCGGACACCATCCGGTAGTCCTCGTTTTGCAGCTGCACGTCCTTCACGCACACCACCGTCCGGGTATCGGCATAGTAGTAGCCGCGCTGCGACTCCATCCGCTGGTCCTTATGCGTAACCGTGCCGCAGCCGCCGAACCGGCCGACGTTGGTCAGCGTGTTGAACCGGAACTCGAAGGTGTACATCACCGCGTCCTTATCGATGACCTTGATGATCGGGGCGTAGACCGTCGCCGTATTCGTATTCCCGTTGTATTCGACCCGGTCGCCGTAAATATAGGTATCCTGCTTGTTGATCACCACGTTGCCGAAGCAGTCCATCTGGCGTTCGTTGTAGCGGATCGCGCTGTCGCACCGGATCACGGCGCCGTTGTGGTGGAACACCACCTCGCGGCCCGACAGGCTCAGCGCCATCGAGTCGGGGCCCAGCCTGACGGGTATCATTACCGCCGTAGGATCGTTCCCCCCGGGGTCGGTCGAGAATTCGACCACACGGCGGCCCCCGTGCTGCTGGGTTGTTTGGGGGACGGGGCGCTGGGGGGCCGAGGCGGGCGGCTGGCGACCCGGACCGGCGTAGCCGCCC
>JAVBNK010000143.1:0-10684 GCA_031551595.1 Rikenellaceae bacterium
GTTCGGCGATCTCCCGCTCGAAAGGGTGCAGCGCCGGGCAAACGGCCGTCAGCGACTCCAACGCCCGGTCCTCGTAATACGGATAGGCGTGCGAGGCGACGTGCACCTTGCCGGTGGCGTCGTCGGCCACGATCGCGAAGAACCGCAGCTCGTCGCCCAGCGGCACGGCGAAATATTCGGCCACATGGGCGTCCCCGCCCTCCAGCATCGCGCACAGTCCCTCGCGGAAACGCGCATACTCCGCCACAGGGATCTCCGCCAGCGGGGCCAGTCCCCTGCGGTTATCGGTCGTGTACCATTTCATCGCACTATGCCGTTAAGGAATTCCACAAAATCGCCGCCCTGCCATACGCCCAGCGCCACCGCGGCCAACAGCAATACCAAAGGTATCCATCCCATGCCGGGCGCGGGACGCCCCTCCGGGGGCGGACCCGACGGGCGGTAGCACAGTTGCAGCACGCGGCTCAGGAAGGTGTAAATGACCACGCACACCGCCAGCGCCACAATCGCCGCCAGCCACCATTTGCCGTCCGCGATCGTTTCGCCCAGGATCATCGTTTCGGACATGAAGAGCGCCGAGGGCGGGAAAGCCAGCACCAGCACCGTCAGCCCGATCATCGTCACCGCCCCCGGCGCATCGGCGTGCATGTAGCCCCCGATGCGGTTGATGCGGTATGTGCCGTAGGTCTTGCCGATGCGGGCGAGCTGTAAAAAAAGCCCCGACTTAATGAGCGAGTGGGCCGTCAGGTGCAGCAGCGCCGCGAAAACCCCTATCCCGCCGATCCCCAGGCCGATCAGCACGATGCCCATATTCTCGACGGTCGAGTAGGCCAGGAAGCGTTTATAATGGTTCGAGCGGCGCATGAACAGTGCCCCGACCAGCACCGAAACCACCCCCGCGAGGATCAGCACATTCCCCGTCCAGACGAACGCTTCGGTGCCGAAGAACAGTTTATAGACCCGGTACACCGCCACGAAGCCCGCATTGACCAGCGCCGTCGAGAGCAGCGCCGAGGCGGGCGTGGGGACCGACTGGTTGGCGTCGATGCCCACCGTATAGAGTGGGAAAACCTCCATCTTGCAGCTGTAGCCCACCAGGATAAAGAGGAAAGCCAGTTTCATGTAGAGCGGGTTGCCGCCGCCGACCGCCTGTGCGAGGGTGGCGTAGGTCATGTCGCCCCCGGTGGCTGCTGTACTGAGCAACAGGATACCCAGGTAGGCCACCGCGATGCCTGTCGAGCAGACGAACAGGTATTTCCAGGTCGCTTCGAGGCTTTGCGGCGTCCGGCGGTGATACACGAGCCCCGCCGCGCAGAGCGTCGTCGCCTCCATGAAGATCCACGTTACGGCTACGTTATCGGCGAAATAGACCCCCGAAATCGCCGCGCAGAGCAGGATCATGAAGATATTGTAGAGTTTGAACTGGCGGTCGGTCTCGTTATCGAGGTAGCGCGTCCCGGCTAAAAAAGCCAGCGCCGACACCAGCGCCATCAGCACGAAAAGCAGCGTCCCGAGGCGGTCGAACGTGAAGAACCACGAGTCGGCCGCATCGCCGTGGGCCGCGACCCAGGCCGCCGTCACCGATTGGGCCATGTAGAACACCACGCCTACGGCCCTGACCGCCGCACGGCTGCGCACCAGCGCCACCGCACCGGCCAGGACCACTGAAAATATGAGGTATGCGATCATCATGGCCCGGTCAGTCTTTGAGTGAGGTCAGCGTATCGGAATCGATGACGTGCATCCCTTCGCCGATCTTCGAGAGGAACATCCCCAGCATCAGCACGCTCATCAGGATGTCCAGCAGGATGGCGATATTAATGAGGAAAGGCATGTGCAGGCCCACGGCCATCGAGAAGAGGAACACCCCGTTCTCGATCACCAGGAATCCCACCAGGTGCGAAAACATCCGCCGGCGCATGGTCACCAGCACCAGTCCGCTCAGCATCGCGTAGAGCGACACCCCGAAGAACACCGCGTTCACACGGCTGTCGGCGATATAATACGTCACCGCGATGCTGGCCGTGAGGGCCATCAGCGAGAAGAGCAGCGAGGGAAACTGGCTGCGGTTGTAGGCCTCGATGCGGTTGATCTTCGTGCGGCGGATGATGCGGTAGAGCATTACCGGAATGATGATCGCCTTGAACACCAGCGTTTCCGAAAGCACGAACACCAGCTCGCCTATGTTTTCGGTGTGCAGCCTGAGCACCGCCACGGCCGCCAGGATCCACCCCTGCAACGCCACGAGCATCGCGAAGTGGCGGTAGCGCTCCGTGATCGAGAAGTAGACCAGGCTGACCACGTACAGTATGATGAGCGAGAACATCATTGCAGGTCGATATTAAAGTTGAGCATGAACGCCACGAAGAACACCAGTAGCGCCACGGCTAAAATCGTCAGGATGTAGGTCGTGTTGCGCGAGAGGCGGTTGCGTGCGCGGAAAGACTCCGTAAACCCTACGGCCACGGCCACCAGCAGCATCGCCCCGGCCGTCACCAGCACGCTGTTCGAGAACACCGCGCCCACGGCGTTGCCCGCCAGCAGCGCCAGCGCCGCCGTCTTGAGCCATCCGCCGATGGTAATGAGCCCCAGGTCGACGCCGCAATAGTCCAGCACCATCACCTCGTGGATCATCGTCAGTTCCAGGTGGGTCCGCGGATCGTCCACCGGCACCCGGCCCGACTCCACGGTCAGGATCTTATACAGCGCATAGGCCAGCAGCACCATCACGACGGCCATCTGCGGCGTGACGCCCCCCGTACCGGCGAACATCTTGCCGAAGCTCGCCTGGCCCGTGACCAGCGCCAAAGTCCCGGCCACCACGAACATCGCAGGCTCGACCAGCGCGCCGTACAACGCCTCGCGGCTCGCGCCCATGCCTTCGAAGCTGCTCCCGGTGTCCATCGCGGCCAGGATCAACGCCAAACGCCCGAAGGCCAGCAGGTAGCAGAACACCACCACGTCGCCGTTGAACGAAATGAGCGGCATCCGGTAGCCCAGCGGCAAGAGCAGCAATGCGGTCAATGCCGCGCCCACGTAGATCGCCGGGGCGATGCGGAACAGCAACGTCGTGGCGGGCGAATAGACCACCCCTTTGCGCATCAGCAGCTCCACGTTATGGATGTGCTGCCACAGCGTCACCCCGCGCCGCCCGGCCAGCCGCGCACGCACGCGGTTGATGATGCCCGGCAGCACCGCAGCCAGCAGCAACACCAGCAGTAAAGTTATCAGGCCTCCTATCATATCACTCCGAATATCGACAGCAGCAGCACCAGCAGCAGGAATACCAGCGCGTACAGTATATAATAATTGACTTTCCCGGTACGCATCCGCATCACGCGCGAGTTGATGCCCCGCAGCAGCTCGATCCACCATGCGTTGAACAGCGTGGCCACCCGGTCGTCGCGCCTCACGCGGAACGTATGCTCGTCGGGGAAGATCTCCGACTCCTGCACGGCGCCCCCGGAGGTGGTTCCCGAAAGGTGGGGCGCGATACTCTCGAGTCCTTCGGTGAACGATTCGCCGGTGTATTGCATGTTGGCCGCCGGGGCGCCGTAGCCGCATCCCCAGGTGGGCGACACGGCTTGCGGACGCCGGGCGATCCGCCGCGTTTTCCAGGTATAGATACCTGCCGTGAGCGCGATGAACAGCAGCAGCGCCAGCGCCATGCGGTAGATGTCGCCGCTGACGAACATCGAGTAAAGTTCCGTACCGTTGCCGATACCCGCCACGCTGCCTGCAACTCCGAACGTCCCGCGCATGAACAGGAACGGCAGCAGGCCCACCAGGACGATCCCCGCGACGGGGATCGCACTGCCGATGTGGCGCCAGATGTCGGTTTCCGCGGCGTGCGCGGCGTGCTCCGTACGGGGCGTGCCTGAAAACACCACCCCGTACAGCTTCGAAAAAGCCATCACTACCACCCCGCCGATAAAGGACAGCGCCACGATGCCGCAGACGGCCATCACGATGCCTCCGCCGCCCGCGCCCAGCGTGCCGAAGAAACCATAATAGATCATAAATTCGGACACGAAACCGCTCAGCGGCGGCAGCGCGCAGATCGCCACCGTCGCCACGGCGAACAGCAGCGCCGTGACCGGCATACGTTTGGCAAGCCCGCCCAGCGCCTCGATCGAGGTGGTATGGGTGGCCGTATAGATATTTCCCGCCCCGAAAAAGAGCAGCGTCTTGAACATCGAATGGTTCACCGTGTGCAGCAGCGCACCCGACATGGCGCACAGCGTCAGTACGGTCAAATCCTGCGACCGGCCGATCAGCGCCGCGCCGACCGCCATAAAGATGATGCCTATATTTTCAATGCTGGAATAGGCCAGCAGGCGTTTCACATCGTTCTGCACCGCCGCGAACAGCACCCCCCACACGCCGGTCACGATGCCTGCCGTGAAGAGGATGATCCCGGCCGTCAACAGCCCGGTTTCCATGTACATCGCGACCCTTAACACGCCGTACACCCCCATTTTGATCATCACGCCCGACATGAACGCCGACACGTGCGCCGGGGCGGCGGGGTGCGCCTCGGGCAGCCACGTGTGCAGCGGGAACAGCCCCGCCTTCATCCCGAAGCCCACCAGAAAGAGCAAAAACAGCGGTATGGGCGCATTCCCTGCGAAATAGGCGGCCAGCGATCCGAAATCCACCGGCAGTCCTTTCGCCCCCAGGGTCACGAAGCCCGCCAGCAGGAACACGAACCCTACGTGCATCATAATCAGGTAGTTCAGCGCCGCGCGGCGGGTTTCCTTCTTCTGGGCGTCGAACAGGATCAGCACGAACGAGCAGATCGTCATCAGCTCCCAGCAGACCAAAAAGCCGTAGCCGTCGCGCACCGTCACCACGCCCAGCATCGAGAGGAACAGCAGCGCCAGCGCCATGTAATGCAGTGAGATATGGTGTCGCGGGCGGGTCGTGAGATAGCCCTCCAGGTAGCCTTTCGAGTAGAGCGTAACGGCCACCGCGCCGATGCAGATCACCAGCGTGAACAGCGCCGACAGCGGGTCCATCGCGGCCTGGCCCGGGCCCATGACCGTGGAGAAATCCCACTGCGTTGTCGCCGCGCCCGCCAGGCACCGCACAGCCTGTGCCAATGCCGCCGCCGATCCTGCGCCCACGAGCCCCAGCGTGAACCACACCTTCTGCCTGGGCGGCACGAGGAACACCAGCGGCGCGAACAACGCCAATATCAGTCCGAATGTCATCGTCGCCTATTGATTTATTCTTTCAAATGTTATATACACAGCTGTTTATGGCGATATTCCATATTATCTCCCGCGGCTGCAGGGGGCGCACCGACATTTCTGTTGGGCGGAGGCAGAAGCCGTTTCCGGATTTTGCCGGGCGCAAAAATGATGAGCGCGGTTCGGCGGTGCGGCCCGCAGGACCTTGCGGTTGCCTGCGGGCAACCGCAGCCTTGCGAATGCCGCGCAGTTTTGTTGCAAGGCGGGTTGTTATTCCCACCAAAGCACGGGATATATCGGTTTGATGCCGTTCCATCTGCCGAGCGATTTCCAATGGCCCTCTTCATGCTCTGTACGAAGGGCCCAGCGGTATGACTGAGAATCTCCCTCTGTTTTGGGCCACTGGTTTTTATTCATCAAATAATTAGCCCCTCCGAAAAAACCATTGCTGAATCCAAAAGGCCCGATGGACGCAGCAGAGGAAGACGGTGCCCAATAACAATAGCGGGTATAGGTAAATTGCGCTTCGCCACAAATCGCCCCTGCACCAGGAGCGGAAACCGGCCCCGTATTAAAGCTCTCATGAATTGACGCCTGCCATAAATATCCGCAAATCCCTCCGGCAAGAGATCTTCCCGTTACCGGCCCCGTATTATAACAGGCCTGCACACAGGTAGGATTGTAGTAAACAAAATACAAGGACCCGACAATTCCGCCGGCAATGTGCGCGGTTACGGTCCCCCGGTTCGCACAACCCTGGGCGTATCCGGTGCTGATGATCCCGCCGGCAGTTCCGGTCGCGGCCACCGCCCCCCGGTTTTCAGAATTCCGAACCCATCCGTTTCCTGCAATGCCACCGGCATAATGACCGGAAACATGGCCCGTATTTAAACAATGTTCGATTAAAAAGTTCGTATCATCAACTAATTCTCCTTCGCCACAAATCCCTCCGGCATAACCGTGCATATACGTATCTGTTGATGTAATCTTAGCCGCATTCGAACAATTGGATATCTTTCCTCTCCAAAATATATTTGCGCAGATCCCTCCGGCGGATTTATTCCCCGTTACCGTACCCGATTCTATATGAAGGTTCTCGATCACGCCTCCCCAATCCTCGAATCCCGCATGAAGTACCGAAAAAAGCCCGGCATAGTCACACCCGCTCACATTCAGGTTTTTGATTTTATGGCCCCGGCCGTCGAACGCATGGGAAAAGTACTCGCCGATGGGAACCCAGGGCAATCCGCCCAGGTCGATATCGGTCGTCAGGACGAATTTGAGATAACCGTAGTCTGAAAAAAGCCTGTTGAATTTATCCTCATCCCCCGGATTGCGCAGCCATGCCAATTCCGAAGCGGAATTGACGGTCACCTCCCGGTAGGGGATTCCGTTTTCGTCGGTCAGCTGCGGGGCATTCCTATCGGCCAGGTCGGCAGGCTCCGTCACCGTGCCGTCCCACACCGACCACGACGGTTGCGGGTCGCTCTTCTCGCAACCCCACAGCGCGGCGACACACAATGCCGCAATATAAAATACCAGTTTCCTCATAAACAATGCGTTATTTCGGAAATCGTCGGTTATTTATTCTTCCCGCCGCCGAACAGCGAGAAATGCACATAGCGTTTCGGGTTGGCCCTCAAGTCTTCCAGCAGCCGCGCCAGGTTGCCCGACGCCTCGGTCAGCGAATCGTACAGCGCCTCGTCGTTCATCAGTTTTCCCACCGTGCCCTGGCCGCTGTTCACCCGGTCGAGCATCGCGTTCAGGTGCGACACTCCCACAGAAAGGCTGTCCACCGTATTCCTGATACGCTCCGAGGCGAGGTAGGACGAGAAGCTTTCCATGTTGACCATCATGCGGTCGAACTTCGGCCCGGCCTTGCTCAGAGAGCCCGACAGCGAGTTGAGGTTCGACACGATGCCTTTCAGGTCGTTGGCCTCGGTCGAAACCACATCCTCCAGCGAGGCCGACATGCGGGCCAGGCTGCCGAAGGTCAGCGCCAGGTTGTCCGAATTCTCCTCCATGATGCCATTCAGGTTGTCCAGCGCCTGGCCGAGTTTCGAGGTCAGTTCGCCCAGGCGTTGCTTGAGCGCCTCGATGTCCGAGCCGGCGTTGTCCAGGATGCCGGTATCCCAGTCCGAGCGTAGCGTATCGCCGTCGTGCAGCGCCACGGGCGAGTCGCCCATCTCGATCTTGATCGCCTTGCCCGACAGTAGTCCGTCCGAAAAGACCACCGCACGCGAGTTGGCCGGAATGCGGAATTTCGACTTCACGCTCAGCTCCAGCACGACCTTGTCCGATTTTTCGGGATCGTAGGCGATCTTATTGATCACCCCCACCTTGAAGCCTTTCACCACGATCGGCGAGGAGCGTTGCAGGCCGTCCACCTGGTCGTACAGGGCGTAATAGGTATTCGTGCCGCGGATCAGGTCGGTCCCCTTGATGAAATTGATCCCCCAGTAAAGCAGCAGGATCATCGCCACGGCGAAGATCCCCGTAGTCACCTCTCTTTTCAGTTTTATCTTTTTCATAATCATCGCTGCATTTTAAGCGCATCGGCCACTTTGACCGGTTCCCCGTCCAGGAACGCCACCACGAACGCGTCTTTCACCGTGCGGCGTACCTCGGCCTGTTTGGCGACCGCATCCCGGTAGGAGGCGCACTCGCCGACGAAATATTTATAGTACTGCCCGATTTTCTTCTCAGAAACCTTGCCACGCCACGCCCCGAAACAGGGATCGTTCGCATTCAGGCTTTTGGGCGAGATGCGTATCTGCACCGCAAACGTCACGCCGGACTGCATTTTCGCCGGTTCGGCGGCGGTTGGCACGGGTCCGCTCGCCACGGGCTCCTGCCGTATGGCTTCCGACGGCGGGACGTCGTCGCCCGCGTCTTCGAGCACGATACGGTCGCCTGCGCCCTCGGTCTTCGTTTTATAGGCGCTGAAGGCATTGAACAGGCAGCGTGCGTAACGCTCTTTGCCCGCATCGGACGTCAATTGTTTGATGTCCGTGGAATGATTGATGAACCCCAACTCCGTGAGGATCGCGGGCATCGCCGTGCGCCAAAGCACCAGGAAGCCCGCTTCCTTCACTCCCCGGTCGGGCAGTTTGACGGTCGAGCAATACTGCTGCTGCACGGCGCGGGCCAGTTCGAGGCTCTGCTCGCGGTGGGAATACTGCATCAGGTTGAACATGATGAACGACTCGGGAGAACCCGGCTCGTAGCCCTGGTATTTGGTCAGCGGGTCGCTCTCCATCTTGATCACGTCGTTCTCGCGCATGGCCACCTCTAAGTTGGCCGCACCCTTGGTCGTACCCATGATGAAGGTTTCGGTCCCCGACGCGCTGCCGCTCTTCTTGGTCGAGTTGACGTGGATCGACAGGAAAAGGTCGGCCGAATTGCGGTTGGCGACACGGCCCCGTTCGTCCAGTTCGATGAACACGTCGGTACTGCGCGTATAGACCACCTTCACCGACGGATATTTCTCTTTGATGAGCCGGCCCAGGCGCAACGCCACATCCAGCACGATATCCTTTTCCCTGTAATTGCCCCAGCATGCGCCGGCATCCTTGCCCCCGTGGCCCGGGTCGATGACCACCGTTTTTATCACCTCGCCGCCCTGTGCGCGGACGGCCTGCACGCCGCCGCACGCAACCGCCGCACCTAAAACCGCAACCCGGAGAACTTTAATCGCACGAAACATGACAAACTCCTTTTTTTTACCTACTTTTGCACACGTAAAAACGCCCGGAGGCGGGCAATGACAGCCTCCCAGGGCCGTTTTGCCGACTTTGTCGGCAAAGGTACAAAACAAATCGCAAGTTTGGGCAGGTTTTCGAGAAAATATATCCCCGCAGCCGCAGCGACCGCGCTGTCGGCGTGGATGGTTTTCGGGGGTGCGGGCGCCGGGGCGGCCGGGATGCACGCGTCCCCGCGCCGGGCGCAGGACACCCTGCCCGTACGGCGCGACACCCCCGGCCGGGATTCGCTCCGGACCCTGCGCGATTCGCTGGCGGCAGGTTCCCCGGAGGCCCTGGGCGACAGCCTCGTCCGCGATAGCCTGCGCAAGCCCGCCGACACCTCGGCCCGCAAACGCGCCTTCCTCGATAAACCCCTCCACGCCCAAGGCAAGGACTCGATGGTCTACATGCCCGGCGCGAAGATGGTCTACATCTACGAGAAGGGCAACGTCGACTACGAAAAAATGAACCTCAAGGCCGACTTCATCCGCGTCGATATGGACACGCGGATCGTCCATGCCTACGGCCGCCCGGACTCCACCGAGGACGGCAAATACAAGCCCACGCGCCCCGAATTCAACGACGGCGGCCACCTCTACACGATGGACACGCTCACCTACAACCTCAGGACGGGGAAGGCGACCATCCGCGGGGCGTACACCACCGAAGGCGAGGGTTTCGTCCACGGCAGCCGCATCAAAAAGATGGCCGACAACACGGTCAACATGGCCGACGGCTTCTATACCACCTGCGACGCCGAGCACCCCCACTTCGGTATCGTGATCACCAAAGGCAAGACCATCCCCGGCAAAAAGGTGATCTTCGGCCCGGCCTACCTCGAATTCGAGGACGTGCCCCTGCCGCTGGTCATCCCCTTCGGGTTCTTCCCGCTTTCGACGGGGCGCTCTTCGGGCTTCATCATCCCGTCTTACGGCGAGGAGCGCGCCAAAGGCTTCTTCCTGCGCAACGGCGGCTACTACTTCGCCTTCAACGACTACCTCGACGCCACCGTAACGGGCGGCATTTACTCGCTCGGCTCGTGGGAAGCCGCCCTGACGAGCAACTACATGAAGCGCTACCGCTACCGCGGCAACCTGGCCTTCCGCTACTCGAAGTATATCGAAGGCGAACGCGCCGATGCAAACTACGCCAACCAGAACCTCTACTCGCTCACCTGGACCCACAACCAGGACCCCAAATTCAAACCCAACTCCACGTTCTCGGCCAGCGTCAACATCACCTCGAGCGGCTATACCAAATACGGCACCACCAACGTCAACGACTACCTCAACACCTCGACCAGCTCGTCGATCGCCTACTCGCAGCGCTGGACCGGGAAGCCGCTGTCGCTGAACATCAGCCTCGGCCACTCGCAGAACACCAGCAGCAAATCGGTCACGCTCAACATGCCGAACATCGCGTTCAACGTGTCGAAGGTCTATCCCTTCAAACGCAAGGTCGTACAGGGCAAGGAATTCTGGTACGAAAAGATCGGCTTTACGTACTCGGCCGCCATGCAGAACACGGTCACCACCACCGAGGACGAACTGTTCACCGAGGCGATGTTCAAGAACATGCGCAACGGGGTGAACCACCAGATCCCCGTGTCGGCGTCGTTCAACATCCTCAAGTACATCAACCTCACCCCGTCGTTCACTTACCAGGAACGCTGGTACTTCCAGAGCGTCGACCAGACCTGGGACCCCACGGCGAACCGGATCGCCAAAGACACCACCCACGGGTTCTACC
>JAVBNK010000164.1:0-12721 GCA_031551595.1 Rikenellaceae bacterium
ATCGACTCGATACAGACCATTTACAGCGATGCGGTCGAATCGTCGCCGGGCAGCGTGTCGCAGATCCGCGAGTGCGCGGCACAACTGCTCAAGTACGCCAAGACCACCGGCACGAGCGTCTTTATCATCGGCCACATCACCAAGGACGGCGCCATCGCCGGGCCCAAGATCCTGGAGCATATCGTCGACGTGGTGTTGCAGTTCGAAGGTGATAACAACAATATATACAGGATATTGCGCGGCATCAAGAACCGTTTCGGGGCCACGTTCGAGATCGGGGTGTTCGAGATGCGGGCCGAGGGCCTCACGGAGGTCGAGAACCCGTCGGAGATCCTGCTGTCGCACTACGACGAACCGCTGAGCGGCATATCCGTAGGGGCTTCGGTCGACGGCATACGCCCATACCTCATTGAGACCCAGGCGTTGGTAAGCAACGCCGCCTACGGCACGCCGCAGCGCTCGTCGACCGGCTACGACCCCCGGCGGCTGAACATGCTGCTCGCGGTGCTGGAGAAGCGCGTGGGCATGAAGATGTTCACGAAAGACGTTTTCCTGAATTTCGCCGGCGGGTTCAAGATCGCCGACACGGGGATGGACATGGCGGTCGTCGCGGCGGTCATCTCGTCCTACTATGACCGGCCGCTGGCCGAGGGGACCTGCCTGGCAGGAGAGATCGGCCTGTCGGGCGAAGTGCGCCCCGCGCCCCGCAGCGAGCAGCGCATCAAGGAGGCCGCCCGGTTGGGATTCAGCCGCATCGTGGTGTCGGGTTACCTGCGCCGGTCGATGCCCAAGCCCCCGAAAGGCATCGAGATCGTCTATGTAAACAGCGTGGGCGAAATCCCGAAGGCCATTTTCAACGGATAGCATCCCGCAAGCGGAAAATATGTGGAATACGCAGGTGGGCGGAAACCTTATGGAAACATTCAACGGAGAAATATTCCTGAATGATATTCTGAAGTCAGATGATCTTTCGAATGTAAAAACCCGGTTTCAATAAAGAACCCCGCAGCAACCGACGCTGCGGGGTTCTTTATTAAGGAAACGGCCAAGACCGTTATGCAATTCTTCAAAGAGCATAACGAGGAATGCCGCCTGCGTATCGGCCGGGATTAGTCCGGAAAGCCCGACATTACTTTTTCCGGGTTTCCTTCCATAAATTCTTTCAGGACAAGCGCATGGTTCTCTGCGGCGTTGCGCGAGGCGAACAACAGCGTCACCACTTTCTGCCCCTGAATACGGGAGATAAAGTCATTGACCGCGGTGGAATTCTTCAATTCCCGGATATATTTTTCGCGAAATTCCTGCCAGCGGGTATCCGCCTGCGCATGGTACCATTGCCGCAGCGCGGTCGATGGGGCGATATCTTTGGCCCACAGGTCGTAATGGAAAGACGACTTGCTTACTCCACGCGGCCAAAGCTTATCGACCAGGACGCGATAACCGTCCGCCGCTTCTGCGGGTTCGTAAACCCGTTTGATCTTCACCTGTATCATTTTTGTCGTATTATGCCCTAGACCACATCAAGATGTAGGCCAGATATCCGTGCGGCGGCTGGCGCAGATGATCTCGCTCATCGTTCCCGGCAACGATAAACAAAGAACACTCCGCACCTAATGGATTGTCCGGTTATTCTGCTTATTTTTGCAGTTCATCCAACGGAATAGCGATGATCACCTACCTCCAGATAGAGAATTTACATAAATCATTCGGCGATCGCGTGCTGTTCGACGGGTTGTCGATGTCGGTCGGCGAGGGACAGCGCATCGGCCTGGTGGCCCGCAACGGCGCGGGTAAGACCACCCTGCTTCGCATCATCGCAGGCAGGGAGGATTACGGCGCGGGGCAGGTCACCTTCCGGCGCGACCTGAAGGTGGCGTTTCTGGAGCAGGACCCGTCGTTCGAACCCGGCACGACGGTCATGGAGGCGGCGTTGAAAGGTGATTCGCCGGAACTGAAAGCCATCGCGCAGTATGAAATGGGCCTGGCCTCGGGCGATGCCACCGGGTTGGAGAAGGCGATGGCCGACGTGGACGCTCTGGGCGCATGGAACTACGAGGCGCGGGTGAAACAGATCCTCACCCGGCTGAAAATAACGGACTACGCCCAAAAGACCGAACACCTCTCGGGAGGGCAGGCCAAACGCCTTGCGCTGGCGGGCGCGCTGATCTCGCAGCCCGACCTGCTGATCCTGGACGAGCCTACGAACCACCTCGACCTGGAGATGACCGGGTGGTTGGAGGAGTACCTCGGTTCGTCGGGCGTGACGCTGCTGATGGTGACCCACGACCGTTATTTCCTCGATAAAGTCTGCACCCAGATCGTCGAGATCGACGACCGCCGCACTTACGCCTACAATGGCAATTATTCTCATTTTTTAGAAAAGAAGCAGGAGCGCCTGGATGCCGAAGCTGCCAGCCGCGAAAGCGACAAAAACCTCTACCGCAAGGAACTCGACTGGATGCGCCGCCAGCCGCAGGCGCGGGCGACCAAAGCCCGGGCGCGGATCGAGTCGTTCCACGAGTTGGAGGATCGCCTGCGCCGCGAACGCGAGGCGGGAAGCGTGCGGCTGGATGTGAAAGCGGCTTACATCGGCAAGAAAATATTCGAAGTCAAAGGACTTTCGAAAAGTTACGGCGACAAGGTGATCCTTCGCGATTTCGACTACCTTTTCGCCCGTTACGAGAAGATGGGGATCGTGGGCGACAACGGCACCGGCAAATCGACCTTCATCAGGATACTGCTCGGCCTGATGCCCCCTGACAGCGGGACGGTCGATGTGGGCGAAACCGTCCGTTTCGGCTATTACTCGCAGCAGGGGATCGAATTCGACCCCGGGGCGAGGGTGATCGACGTGGTCACGGACATCGCCGAGAGCATCGAATTGGGCGACGGCCGCCGGATGAGCGCATCGCAGTTTTTGCAATATTTCCTCTTCATGCCCGCCACGCAGTACGACCTGGTGGGCAAACTGAGCGGCGGCGAACGGCGGCGGCTCTACCTGTGCACGATCCTGATGCGCAGTCCCAACTTCCTGGTGCTCGACGAGCCGACCAACGACCTCGACATTATGACGTTGCAGGTGTTGGAGGAGTATCTGGCCGGGTACGGCGGCTGCCTGATCGTGGTGTCGCACGACCGCTATTTTATGGATAAGGTGGCCGACCATCTGCTGGTGTTCGAGGGGAATGGGAAGATCAGGGATTTTCCCGGATCGTACAGCGACTATCTGGAATGGTCCCGCCTGCGCGAAGCCGAAACCCGGCAGCAGGAGCCCAAAACCGCCCCTAAACCCGTGCGCCCCGAACGCGAACCTACCCCCGGGGAGCGCAAAAAACTGACCTATGCCCAGCGCCGCGAGATGGAAACGCTCGAAAAGGAACTGCCTGAACTTGAAAATGAAAAGGCGCTGTTGGAACAGCAAATGAGCAGCGGCACCCTCCCATTGGACGAACTGACCGCCAAAAGCGAGCGGATCGCCGAACTGATCGGGCAGATCGACACAGCTTCGATGCGCTGGCTCGAACTCAGCGAGATCGAAGGGTAGATGAATTACCTGGCGCACATATTCCTTTCGGGGGACAATGGCCGGAGGCAGGTCGGCAATTTTATCGGCGACGCGGTAAAGGGCGGCTCCTTCGACGGTTATCCGCAGGCGATGGCCGACGGCATACGGCTGCACCGCGCGATCGACGCCTTTACCGACAGCCATCCCGCGGTCCGGGAGGCGGTCGGAATGCTCAAACCCCACTTCGGCCGCTATTCGGCCGCGTTGCTCGATATTTACTTCGACTACCTGCTGGCGTCGCGTTTTTCCGAATTTTCACGGATACCCCTCCGGCGGTTCGCCGGGCGTTTCTACCGGGCCATGATTTGCCACCGCCGCCACCTGCCCGTACGCATCCGGCGGTTCATGTGGCATTTTATCCTCACCGGCCGCCTCGGTAAATACGCCTCGCTCGAAGGCATCCGCGAGTCGCTCGATATTATGGCCCGCTATGGCCGGATGGACATTTCCGCCGACCGGGCCGTCGAATACCTCGCCGTCCACGAAGGGGAACTTTGGGTGCTGTTCCGGCCGTTCTTCGGGGAGTTGCAGGCGTTCTGCCGCGAATGGAAGTTATAATTCCATGAAAAAGGCCGGTCTTTACGACCGGCCTTTGCTTTTGCCCTGTGGTATGTTTTCTTCGATGCGTGCACTTTGTGGCGCGGCAGGGGATGCCCGTGCATCTCCAGTTCCGCTTCGCGGCTTCCCCGCCGGGCGGCCTTGACGTAATCCGTGGTCTGTTTCTTTTTCATGGCTGAAGGAAATATGGCGCAAAGATAACGGATTCGGCCCTAAAGTATGATCTTAACGTGAATTCCGGACAAAAAATTCCGTATATCATATATATTCGTGTTATTCCACATAGAGTCCTTTCTCCGAATTTCACATTGACGGCTTCTTCCGCCGCCGCTTTGGCGCAGACCTCCTTCTCCTCCTCTTCGGGAGGGCTTTGCCAACGGCCTTACAGCCCGTTGGACCAATGGCAGTCCGGAATCTTGTCCCGGACTTATCATCCTACGGGCACAAGTTGCCTGTGCAGCAGGTCATGCAACTGGCGGAGGCCTGTTTTGTAGCCCTCCTCGAAGCCCATTTCAAGGATGCGCTCGATCGCTCCCTGCTCCTGCGCAGTGATATAGGCGGTGACGGTGGTTTTGCCGCCCGCCGTTTCGAACATGACCAGCCAGTGGAGCCGGGGCCGCGTGGTGTCGATCTTCCCGTGCTCGTCGCTGAAAGCGTCCAGCGCTTCATAGGAGCGTTGCGGCACGATCTCCCCGAAGACGCTCAGGCCCCATGAGCGTTGTCCGTCGGGCGATTCCATGTAGTAATGCCAATGCCCGCCCTTGTGGAAATCCATCGTGCGGGTAAAGGCCTTCCAAGGGTGCGGCGCCCACCATTTTTCGAGGATGGCGGGATGGGTGTAGGCGTCCCACACGGTTTTCAGCGGGGCGTCGTAGGTGGTGGTGACGATGATCCTCCGGTTGGCGGGGTCCTTCTCAAAATGTGTATTTCCCATGGTTCGTTGGTTTTGATGTTGACCATACCCCTATAAAAACCATGCCAGTACCGCCGGCATGGATCATGCTGTCCTTAAAATCATACATAATTAGTTTATGCATATGAAGAAATTAACTATATTTGTCACAGGATTACCCCTAAAACCCGTAGTGATGTTTTCGCAGGAAATTCTCAAGGGCACGATCAAGCCGATTATTATCAAGCTGATAAGCGACAACGGCCGCATGTACGGCTACCAGATCACGCAGCGGGTCAGGGAGTTGACCGCGGGCAGCATCACGCTCACCGAGGGCGCGCTCTATCCCGCGTTGCACAAGTTGGTGGCGGACGGCGTGCTGAACGTGGAAACCGAGTGGACCGGCAACCGTGAGCGCAAGTATTATTCACTGTCGAAGGGCGGCGCCAAGGCTGCGGCGGCCAAACTGGAAGAGGTCGGCGAGTCGATCGGCGTGTTGGCGGAACTGTTCGGGCTCCGGCCTCCGGCCTGTGGCGGCAGGTGACCGGCAGGGGCGACACGGAATGGTGCAATTATGGTATTGAGCGATTGGCAGGTCCGCGAGCTGGCGGATTACGTGCGGCAGGGCTGCGACGAGCGGGGACCGGTTTGGGGCGATATGCTCGACCACCTGTGCTGCATGGTCGAGGCGCGCATGGACGACGGGATGGACTTCCGGGCCGCCCTGCATGATGCGGCTGCCGGCCTGCCCGGTTCCGAAATAAAAGAAACGGAACGGACCGCCTTAACCTTTTTAGCGATGGAAAAACCCTATCCGCCACGGATGGCCGTGATGGCGCTGTTGCCCTACGCATTGATCGGGCTGGTCCTCTTTCTGGACGTGTCGGGCTTCTTTCCCCCGGCGCCGACCGTGATCAGGCTTACGCAGGCCGTCTTGCTGCTCTCGGTACTGGCGATCGCCGCGCATGCTTTCATCGGCTGGGTCCGCAATTTCCCGCGGTGGACGTTCCCGGTGTTGGGAATAGGCCTGTGCACACTGTTCTGGCTGATCCTGTGGAGTATCTCCCTTGAAGTCGATTCGGGCTATTGGATCATATCCGGGACTGTCGCCGGAATCGCATTGGCCGCCGTAATGTTCAACCGCTCACTGGCGCCTTTCCGGGCGATAGGGCGCAAAGTGGCGGGCGATCCCTGGCTGGCGCTGTTCGCATTCTACCCGCTGGTCGGATGGCTCGCTTCCACGAACATGCATTCGACGACCCTCGGCCCGGAATGGCTGCTGACCGCGGCCGTGGCTATGGCCGTTGTCTTCGGATGGGGATTCTACCGCTTCCTGACCCTCGAAAGCAGGACCCGGCGCGGCCTGGCGCTGGTCGCCGCGTTAGCCGCGATCTATGCGGCGACGTGGGGGCTTAGGGTTATTTTCGGATAGGGCAGCCGCGTTTGTCCAATAGCACCGGACTGCCCAGGCCACACAAGGCGAGCCCGTCCAACTGCGTGGCCGCATCGCCCACCACGATATAGGTCATCCTCCCGGGATCGATCCATCGCGCGGCGATACGCCGCACGTCGTCCACCCCGATCTGCCGCAACACCTTCTCGCGCTGCTTGACGAAATCGTCCGGCAGGCCGTAGGCCGACATCGAACAGAGCATCCCGACCAGCGCCCCGGTGGTTTCGTAAGCCCCTGCATTGGCCCGCAGGATCGACCGGCGGGTCAGCGAGAGGTCCTCAGCGGTATAATCGGCCGCATACCGGCAGAGCAATTCCCGGATCACGTCGAGCGACTCGCGGGTGCGCGTCCCCTGCACCTGGGTGTAGAGCATAAAGCGCGACACGTGGCTGCCGCAGCGGAACGCCGAATATGCCCCGTAGGTGTACCCCCTTTTGAGGCGCAGTTCGTCGAACAGCCGTCCGTGGCTCCCTTCGCCGAGGCGGTGGTTGGCGATCACGGCGGGATAATAATCCGCATCGGACTGCGCCATGGCCGGACAGACCGCCAGAATATAGGACTGTTGCGCGCCGGGCTGGTCGATGAAATAGAGGCGGCCCTCCGCCGAAGGGTCCGCACCTCCCGGATCGGCGACCGGGGCCACGTCGCCGCCGTGCCACGCCTGCCGCAACCCCGCCAACGCTTCGCGGGCCTGCAAAAGGGTCACGTCGCCCGCCAGGTGCAGGTCGGCCACCCGCGGCGAAGTGCAGGCATGGTACGCCCTCAGGTCGTCCATCGTGACGGCGGCTACGCTTTCGGCGGTGCCGGTCACCTGGTTCGCGAGGATGCTCCCCCCGTACAGCACACGCCGCATGGCCACGCCGGCGATCGACGCAGGGTCGTCGGACTGCATGGCGATATTGGCCAAAGTACTCTGGCGTGCCTTTTCCAACTCGGCGGCATCGAACCGCGGACAGGTCAGTACTTCGGCCAGCAGGTTCATCGTCGCCCCCAGGTGGCGCGAAAGGCAGGTGCCCGAGATCTCCATGTCTTCGGTCCCGGCCTCGCAGCGCAGGTCGGCGCCCAGGCGTTTGAATTCGTCTTCGAGTTGGCCGGGAGTTTTGCCGGTCGTTCCGGCGGGAAGCACCTGCGCGTAGAGCGACGCCACCCCCGGTTTGTCCTGCGGATCGCGCAGCATACCGCCCTTCAGTGTCAGCGAAAAGCGCACCACGGGCATTTCATCGTTCGTCGCGCCCCATAGCGTGAAACTGCCGGCGGCAGCCTCTTTCCATATATCCGGCGTATTCAGTTCGGGGGTATTGGCCATCAGCGCGGGTTCCTGCGAGCGGTCGATACGCGACGGGGTACGCGGGTAGCCCTCGTCCTCCAACGCGCCCTCTTCGGACTGCAACTCCTGCTCCGAAAGTTTTTCCTCGGTCACCACGGCCCGCTCCGACCCCTTGACGGCCAGCCCGGGGCTGCCCGCAGGCACCAGGCTGACCTGCAAATGGGTTTGCCCGAGGATATATTTGCGGAAAACCTCCGTCACCTGTTCGCGGGTGACGGCCTTATAACGCTCCATCTCGTCGAAGCCGCGCATGGGATCGCCGCCGTAGGTATTCTCCTCGGCCATCTGCAGCGCCCGGCGCATCACGCCTCCCATCTGGTTGCAGAAGGCCACCTCGGTGACGGCCTTGTAACCCTCCATCAGCCCCTCGTCGAAGCCCTCCGTTTCGAGCATCGCAAAAGCTTCGCGCACGCCGGCTTCGACATCGTTCAGGTCGACGCCTTCGAAGGCCGGGATGATCATCACCATCTGCCCGGCCAACTCACGGTCCCAGTACCACATCTCGGTTTCGGGCGAAAGGCCGCGCTCCTCGACCAGCACGCGATACATCGGCGAATGCTTGCCCTCGGCCAGTACCGACCCCAGCATCTGCATCGCATAAGAATCGGGATGGTAACGTTCAGGCGCGGGAAACGCGAGCACCAGCATCGGCATCGACGCATAGGGATCCTCGTGGAACACCCGCACGGTGCGCTCCATCGGCGCAGGCCGCACGCCCATCGCCGGAACGGGATCGCCCGCCGGGATCTCGCTGAAATATCTTTCGACCAGGGCTTTGGCCGTTGCCGGATCGAAATCGCCCGCGATGGCCAGCGTGGCGTTCGAAGGCTTATAATAGGCGCGGTAGAACTCTTTCACATCCTCCACGGTCGCCGCACGCAGGTCGGCCAGTTCGCCGATGGTCGTCCAACTGTACGGATGCCCCTCCGGATAGGCGTAGCGCGACATAACAGGCAACAGCTGCCCGTAGGGGGCGGTGTCGTAATTCTGCCGTTTTTCGTTGGATACCACGTCCACCTCGCGCTCCAACCCGCCTTGGGTAACCGTATTGATGAAAAAGCCCATGCGGTCGGACTCCATCCACAGCACCTTTTCCAGCGCATCGCGCGGCACGATCTCATGGTAGCGCGTGCCGTCCGAGTCGGTGCTGCCGTTGAACGATCCGCCCAGGGCGCTGATCCGGTTGAAGAACACATTGCGCGGCAGGTGCTCCGAGCGCTGGAACAACATGTGTTCGAAAAAGTGGGCGAATCCGGTACGTCCGGCCTTTTCTCGGGCCGAGCCCACATGGTAATGGATCGCCACGGCCACCACAGGATCCGAATGGTCCTGTTGCAACACCACCTGCAGGCCGTTGGGCAGGGTGTATTTTTCGCACGCGAGGTGCGGAGCGATATCTTTTTTCATCATAATCAAGTAAGCAAATATAATGCATTTATGCGGGCGGCATCGGAGAAAGGCTAAATTTTTCCGCCGGTTTTTTGCAAACTTGAAAATTACGGATTACTTTTGCATCCGAAAATTGACCCATGGTGTAATGGCAACACTGCAGATTCTGGATCTGCCTTTCTTGGTTCGAATCCAGGTGGGTCAACTAAATCGGGAAAGATGCCTTAAGGCATCTTTTTTTGTGCCGGCCGGGTGAGGACCGCAGGTCCGGACCGGCGAACGAAGCGGGGGAGAACAAATGAATTTGGTTTCCCGGGCGAAGAGGAGAACGACAAGCCGTGCATCGCACTGCCCAGCCGATCCAGGCGGGTCAACATAGGAGATGCTGATCGACAGCGGCTCTTAAATTTTTATGACAGGGGTATCTCCGGACATTGAACGCTAATGGTAAACATATGAGCAGCTTTAATTTCTTTATTGCCTCTATGCCCGCCAGCCGCCTCGCGGATTATTGTATCGGATGCCATGATGGTTCGGTTTATATTGATTTCAACAACGGCGAGTATGGCAGGATTTCTTTGGTAAGAATATCATTTGATGGTTACGGTTGCTGTGATTTAGAAAAACGTACAATTCCGCTCGATCAAGAGGATTCCGAGGTTTTCAAAGAAATCGTCCGTTGCCAAACACTGGATCAGGATAAGATGGAAGCGATTGTGAAAAAGGCTGTATTATTAAATCAATCAGCGATCTGGACAGACGCGCTGGAAGAATACAAACTAATCCGGCCCATCTGATCCATGACGACCGCCCTTCCCATAGAACACCATCCGCTGGACCCGTTCCTGCCCCGCGGGGCACGCATCCTGATGCTCGGCAGTTTCCCTCCGCCGCGTGCGCGCTGGTCGATGGATTTTTACTATCCCAACCCGCAGAACGATATGTGGCGCGTGATGGGGCTGGCGTTTTTCGGCGACCGCGACCGTTTCGCCGCCGGGAAAGGATTCCGGAAAGAGGCCATCGAAGCATTCTGCAACGCGAGAGGGATCGCGCTTTCGGACACGGCGGTTTCGGTCGTGAGGCTGGCGGGGAACGCCTCGGACGACAAACTGGAGATCGTCGCGCGGCGCGACATCCCCGCGTTGCTGCAGGTTTTACCCGATTGCACGGCCGTCGTCACCACCGGCCAGAAGGCGACCGACACGCTGTTCGAATCGTTCCCGGGCGTGGTGAAACCTGCCGTGGGCGCATTCAGCGAGGTCGCCGCACACGGCCGCACCATAAGGTTATGGCGTATGCCGTCCACTTCGCGGGCCTATCCGCTGCCGCTTGCCCGCAAGGCCGAAGCCTATGTGCGGCTGTTCTCGCACGAGGGGCTCTTGTGATCTTTCGGCCACAGCCATAAAAACAGGGGAATGGCCACAACCTCGGCCAGCAATGCCGGTAGAAGCAACGGCCTCGGTATAATATCAAACCCGAAAGGCCAGAATCCCCATATGAAATGCGCCCCCATAACGGTGGCCGCCAGTTGCACAACCATCAGCGCCACCGTCCTGACCACGGGCCTGCGAGGGCGTTTCAACACTTTCACTATCCGAAAAAATACATCACCGATCAGGTCGCAAACATCAGGTAATCAGCGAAAAGAAGGAAAGCAAACCACTCGTCGATCGGTATGGGCGACGCTCTTCCATAACAGATTATCTTGTGCGGATGCGGTAGCCCCACACCCCGTAATAGAGGATGAACAGGAAGCACGGCAGGCAGATCCAGTAGGCGTCCTGTGCCCCGACCGAGTCTTTAAGGAAACCGTAGAGCGTGGGGATGACGGCCCCGCCGGCGATGGACATCACCAGCAGCGATGAGCCGGTCTTGGTGAAACGCCCCAGATCGGTGATCGCCAGCGGCCACAGCGCGGGCCACATCAGCGAACATCCCAGTGCGATCAGCCCGATGAACCAGATCGACAGCGCGGCCGGCGCCAGCACCACGGCCAGCGACCCAGCGATGCCCACCCATGCGCATATCCTCAGGGCCAATGCCTGGCTCATATAGCGGGGAATAAGCGCGATACCCGTGATATAACCGGCGACCATGCCGATCGGTGCGATCCATGCATATGCCGCCGCACCTTCAAGCCCGAGCGTGGTCGCATAATCGACCAGCGACCCCAGTCCCACCGTTTCCACGCCCACATAGAAGAACAGCGCCAGCGCGCCCAACAGCAGGTGCGGGAATTGCCATACCGAGGTTTTATCCGCGGCATAGGGGCACTGCGAGGGTTCGTCCTCGCCGGCGGCCTTCACCTCGGGCAGCGGCGCGAAGGCCGACAGCACGCCCAACGCCACGAACGCCGCAATCACGATGCAAAAAGGCGTGTAGAGGTCGGCCACCGAGGTTTCGCCCACGCCCCTGCCGATGATCCACGCCAGGAACAGCGGCGCCACGGGCCATGCCAGCTTGTTGCAGATGCCCATGATGCTGATCCGCCGCGCGGCGCTCTCGATCGGGCCGAGGATGGTCACATAAGGATTGACGGCCGCCTGCAGGAAGGTGTTGGCCGTGCCCAGCACGAACGATGCGCCCAGGAACAGCGGAAAACTCTCCCACACCGTGGACATCAGGCACACGCCGAACCCCGCGGCGAACATCAGGAACGAGAGCACCATCGTGCGTTTGTAGCCGATGGCGGCGATGGTGCGCGACGCGGGGTAGCCGAAGATCAGGAAGGCCGAGAACGTGGCCGCCAGGATCAGGTACGACATCCCGGAACTGATATCCAACGACTTTTCGAGCACCGGGATCAGGAACGAATTGATGCCCAGCGCAAAGCCGATCGTAAAGAACATCAGGCCCACAAAAGCCAGTGCGGTGGCGAAGTTGGTACGTTTTTCCATAATGGTTGTGCGGAATTAATGATTTTGGTTTCCTGCTTTGTTCCGGCCAAGCCGTCAACCTTTAATTTTTAAGGGTTCAATTTCCAATACCCCTCTACCAGGGAATGAACCCATCGGGTAAGTTTCTGTTTGATATCAATATACAAAGACTAAAGAGTCCAAACAACCGAATTAACAACGCGCTGTTTTCTGCGTTTTTGCGTGATTTGCGTCGCGGTTCGATTACAGTACAAAGATACGGAATCCTACGCAATAAACAAGCTATGTTACAATAGTTTATCAACATCTTCCTTGAGTTTTGGAAGATGGTTCGTGAGAATTCCCCAGATTATGATATCATCAATGCAGCCATAACCGTGGATAACCCAGTTTCGCAGATCAACAATCTTGCGGGCATGTTCGATTTTGACTTCAGGATCGAGTTGAAGGATTTTACTCGCGGCCTCACCAATGATCTCTAACTCATGACTTATCTATTACCTTTCAAAAACAAAGATAGAAAAAAAGGGAGATTTAAAGCAAGCCTGGGAATAGTTGTGTAACCTTCTGGCGGACAGTGCGACATGCACATCTATTCCGACGATCGGAAGTAAGCGGGAATGGCGTTTTGAGTATGGGTGTGAATGAGAAAAGTAACTTA
>JAVBNK010000110.1:0-28298 GCA_031551595.1 Rikenellaceae bacterium
ACGCTCCGAAGTCCCCACCTTATTCATATAAGGCTCCGTCCTTTCGAGCAGCCCGGCCTTTTCGAGGTCGCCCTCGATCACGCGGCGCACCTCGAAGCGGTCCATACCGGCATAAATGACCCCGCGCTCGCCTATCGTACCGTCGTCGTTGAAAATATCGATCGATTCCAGGCCGAATTTCTCGCCCAGCACATAGTCGTTCACGTCGTGCGCCGGGGTGACTTTCAGCGCCCCGGTACCGAATTCCATATCCACGTACTCGTCATACACCACCGGTACGGCGCGGCCGACCAGAGGCACGATCACGCGTTTGCCTTTCAGGTGCGTAAAGCGCGGGTCGTTCGGGTTGACGCACAACCCCGTATCGCCCATGATCGTTTCGGGACGCGTCGTTGCCACCACGACATACTCGTCCGTCCCCTCGATCATGTAGCGCAGGTAGTAGAGTTTGCCCTGCTGCTCCTTGTAGAGCACCTCCTCGTCCGAAAGGGCGGTCTTGGCCGCGGGGTCCCAGTTGACCATGCGAACCCCCCTGTAAATCTTACCTTTATTATACAGGTCCACGAACACGCGGATCACGCTGCGGCTCATGTCCTCGTCCATCGTGAATTTGGTGCGCTGCCAGTCGCACGACGCACCCAGCTTTTTGAGCTGTTCGAGGATGATGCCGCCGTGCTTCTCCTTCCACTCCCAGGCATGGGCGAGGAATTCTTCGCGCGTCAGGTCATTCTTATTAATGCCCTCAGCCGCGAGCTTTTGCACCACTTTGGCTTCGGTGGCGATCGAGGCGTGGTCCGTACCCGGCAGCCAGCAGGCGTTCCTGCCCTGCATACGGGCGCGGCGCACCAGCACGTCCTGGATCGTGTTGTTGAGCATATGGCCCATGTGCAGGATACCCGTCACGTTGGGCGGCGGGATCACCACCGTATAGGGTTCGCGGCCGTCCGGCTCGGAGTGGAAAAAACCCCGCTCCATCCAGTAGGCATACCATTTGTCTTCGATCAGTTCGGGCTGGTACCTGTCTGCCAATTCCATAGGATTCTCGTGTTTTTATGACATTTTGTCATCCTGCCCGCCAATATATACACACTGACAGCCAGTATATTGCTTTTTATTCGCGGCCCCGGGTGACAAAGCGCCTCTTTTGCATATAATTTGCAAAGGTAGCAAAAGCCCGTGGCAATCAAAAACTTGTTTTGCGGATTGCCGGGGGCGTACCTTAACCTCCGCGCGAAGCGCAAAGATAATGAATTGAAAAATACGAAAGAGCGTTTTCCCGCCAAAAATACTATCTTTGTAAATTCCTACGTTAGGAAATCATGAGCAAAAAAGATAAAACTGAAATCATAGAGCTGACCGGCATATCAGATATGCTCGAAGGCCATCACCAGGTCATCCCGATCATCTCCACCGAGGACGAGGAGGGAGCCGCCGACGTGGTCATCCCTTCGCGGCTGCCCATCCTCACGCTGCGTAGTTCGGTGCTTTTCCCCGGGTCGATCACCCCGATCACCGTCGGCCGCGAAAAGTCGATGCTGCTCGTGCGCGAGGTCGAACAGCAGGGAGGCATCCTGGGCGCGGTGCTGCAACGTTCGTCGGACGTCGAGCAGCCGGGACCCGACGACATGTACCGCATCGGGACCGCCGCACGCATCCTCAAAACGCTGGAAATGCCCAACGGCAACCTCACCGTGATCCTGCACGGCCTGGAAAAGATCGAGATCAGGGAATTCATCACCTCCGACCCCTACTTCACGGCCGACGTGACCCCCCTGAAGGACTCCGCGCCGGACAACAACAACATCGAATTCGACGCCCTCGTGGATTCGATCCGCGACGTGGCCCTGAACATCATCAACATCTCGCCCAACATGCCCAAGGAGGCGTCGTTCGCCATCAAGAACATCGACTCCAAACGCGGCATCATCAACTTCATCTGCTCGAACATGGACCTGCCGGATTCCGACCGCCAGCACCTGCTGGAAGCGCCCGGGCTGCTGGCCCGTTCGCGGCGGCTGCTCGAAATCCTGATCCGCGAGCAACAGTTGGTCGAGCTGAAAACCGAGATCCAGAGCAAGGTCAAACAGGACCTCGACCAGCAGCAGCGCGAATATTTCCTGCAACAGCAGATCCGCACCATCCAGGAAGAGCTGGGGGGCGACAGCGTCGAAGGCGAGATCGCCGAGCTGCGCGACCGCTCGCGCAAGAAGAAATGGAGCAGGGAAGTGGCCGAAATGTTCGAAAAAGAGGTGTCGAAACTCGAACGCCTCAACCCGGCCGTAGCCGAATATTCGGTGCAGATGACCTACCTGAACCTGATGCTCGACCTGCCGTGGGACGAAACGACCAAGGACAACCTCGACCTGCAACGCGCACGCAAACGCCTCGACGCCGACCACTTCGGCCTCGAAGAGGTCAAGGAACGCATCCTGGAGCACCTTGCGGTGATCAAACTCAAAGGCGACCTCAAATCGCCCATCATCTGCCTGTACGGCCCTCCGGGCGTGGGCAAAACCTCGCTCGGCAAGTCGGTGGCGGAATCCCTGAAGCGTAAATTCGGGCGCATCTCGCTGGGCGGCCTGCACGACGAAGCGGAGATCCGCGGGCACCGCCGCACCTACATCGGCGCCATGCCCGGACGGATCATCCAGACCATCAAACGCGCCGAATCGTCGAACCCGGTGATCATCCTCGATGAGGTGGACAAGGTGGGCATCGGCAACCACGGCGACCCGTCGTCGGCGTTGCTGGAAGTGCTCGACCCGGAACAGAACACCACGTTCCACGACAACTACCTCGACACGGAATACGACCTGTCGAAGGTGCTGTTCATCGCCACGGCCAACAACGTGGGCAACATCAACCCCGCGCTCAGGGACCGCATGGAGATGATCAACATCCCCGGCTACATCCTTGAGGACAAGGTGCAGATCGCCCTCAAGCACCTCGTGCCCAAGCAGCAGGAAGCCCACGGCGTGCCCGCCAAAGAGCTGAAGTTCACCGCCGACGTGATCGAAAAGATCATCGCCGGATATACCCGCGAATCGGGCGTGCGCACGCTGGACAAACACCTGGCGAAGATCGCCCGCTACCGCGCCAAGCAGATCGGCTTCGAGGAGGAATTTTCGGCGCAGATCTCGGCCGCCGACGTGGAGAAGATCCTCGGCGTGCCCAAATTCACCTGCGACATGTACGAGGTGGGCGGGATGCAGGGCGTGGTGACCGGCCTGGCCTGGACCGAAGTGGGCGGCGACATCCTCTACGTCGAGTCGGTGCTCACCCCCGGCAAAGGCGCCCTCAGCCTCACCGGGAACCTGGGCGAGGTGATGAAGGAGTCGGCGACGATCGCCCTGGAATGGGTCAAGGCGAACCATGAAAAACTCGGCATCCCGGTCGAAAAATTCGAAAAACAGGACATCAATATCCACGTGCCCGAAGGCGCCATCCCGAAGGACGGCCCCAGCGCGGGGATCACGATGGTCACCTCGATCGTGTCGACCTACACCGGCCGCAAAGTGAAAGAACGCATCGCCATGACCGGCGAAACGACCCTGCGCGGCCGTGTGATGCCCGTGGGCGGGATCAAGGAAAAGATCCTCGCGGCCAAACGCGCCGGGATCACCGAGATCATCCTGTGCGAAGACAACCGCAAAGACATCAGTGAAATCACCCCGGAATACATCGCCGGGCTGCAGTTCCATTACGTGCGTACGAACGACGAAGTGCTGGCCCTGGCCTTGGAATAACCGCAGCCGCAGGAGAGCATAAAGCGCGGGCCCTCGGGGCCCGCGCTTTTCGTTTCCGGAAACCCGGCACGTACCCTGCCGCTCCAAAAACGCTATCCGCCAAACGGTTCGCCCAAAACTTTTTTCGGCAAACCGCCGAATAAAAACGCCCGGAACAGTGTAATTACCACATAAATAATTATATTTGTGCCATAAACCTGCCGGTTATGCGAAAAAAACGCAGCGCACGGCAGGGGTTTCGGTATATATTTACATGCTTTCAACCGCACACAACACACTTATACTTACCCCGGAAGGAACGTATGAATAAAAAAATATTGATCCTCGACGACAAGCAATCGATCGCCCAGATCATTTCGATCTACCTGGCGTCGGAATACGATATCACGTGGCTCGAAAACCCGATCAAAGGAATCGCCTGGCTTCAGGCAGGAAATATCCCCGACCTGATCATTTCGGACATCCGTATGCCCGAAATGCAGGGCGACGAATTCCTGCAATATATCAAAAGCAACGAGTTGTTCAAATCGATCCCGGTGATCATGCTGTCGAGCGAAGAAAGCACCTCGGAACGCATCCGGCTGCTCAGGGAAGGCGCCGACGACTTCATCATCAAACCGTTCAACCCGCTGGAACTTAAAATAAGGATCAAGAAAATACTGCAATAACACCGCACCGCACGACAGAACCGCCAAACATACCGCTCCCACGAAATTCACACGGACAACTCACTAACTCACACACACTTTGAGCCCCGCGTCCCAATACGTCTATGTCGGATCGAACCAGGAATACATCGCCCGGTTCGAGGCGCTGACCAACGGCAACCTGCATGTGGCCTCGTCGCCCAAAGAGGCCGCCGGGATCATGGCCGGCGACCGTACTGCGACCCACGTGGTACTGCTTGAAAAAAGGAGCCTGCGTTCGGACCTGCCCGCCATAAAACTCATCAGGGAATCCACCCCCGGCGCATACCTGTTCCTGATCGCCGACCAGATCGCCGGCGACGAAAATATCCAATACCTCAAGAACGGCGTCAACGACGCCATCCCCGCCACCGTGTCCGACCAGCAATGGGCACGCTCGACACGCTTCATCACCCAGCACCACTGGCAACTCAGCCAGATCTCCTCGGCCGGAGAACAGCTCCGCTCCTACCGCATGCCGGCCTGGAAACGCACATTCGACCTGTTCTTCTCCCTGCTGGCCTTCCTGGTGCTGCTGCCGCTGATGGTGGTGGTCGCCGCCGCCATCAAGATCGAAAGCAAAGGCCCCGCCATCTACAAGTCTAAGCGCGTCGGCAGCAATTTCAAAGTGTTCGATTTCCTGAAATTCCGCTCGATGTACATCGACTCGGACACCAAACTCAAAGAGTTCGCGTCGCTCAACCAATACCAGCAGATCCTCGAAGAAGCCAAGGTATTCCCGATCCAGGAGGACGAATTCTTCAAGGCCATGGGCGAAAACATGCTCTTCTCGGACGAAGGGGTGATCGGCGAAGCGGACTTCATCAAAGACCAGCACAACAAGAAGGACAACAACTTCGTCAAGTTCGCCAACGACCCCCGCATCACCAAAACGGGACGGTTCATCCGCAAATTCAGCATCGACGAACTGCCCCAGCTTTTCAACGTGCTCCGGGGCGACATGTCGATCGTGGGCAACCGGCCGCTGCCGCTCTACGAGGCCGAACTGCTCACCTCGGACAACTATATCGACCGTTTCATGGCCCCCTCGGGACTCACCGGGCTGTGGCAGGTCGAAAAACGCGGGGCCGCAGGCAGCCTCTCTTCCGAAGAGCGCAAACAACTCGACATATATTACGCCCGGAATTACAACTTCTGGATGGACCTGAAGATCATTTTCAAAACCTTCACCGCTTTCATACAGAAAGAAAATGTCTGACCCCGAAACGCCGAACAACAAATAACAAACAAATAACATAACTGCCGAATGATGAAAAGTAGACCAATTTGGGTTGTCGTCTTCGCCCTGGCCGCTACCGCAGCAATGGCCCAGGAACCCGTAAAGCTGAATAAACCGTCGGTGCCCACGACAGCGCCGGAACCGGTCGTACTGCCGCAGCAGTACACCCAGGAGCAACTTAACGACATCAAGCAACGCAACCCGCAACTGTATGAACAAATACAGCGGCAAGCGCTGCAGATGACGCTGAGCCACCAGAGCTCCTTCGAAAAACTTTCCCTGCCCCCGCTCGAAGTGCTCTACGAGCATGCACGCAACGCGCCCGTTATGGAATACCACGCCCTGCGCGAGGAGGCGGCACAGCGCGAAAAGAAAACCGTGAAACGGACGTGGATGAAGTATTTCAAACTCAACGCCAACTACCAGTACGGGCAACTTTACATGGGTACGTACGACGATACGAACCCTTACTACGCTCCCTACTGGCAGTATAACAACCAACGCCAGCATTGGTGGGCGGTGGGTGCATCGGCGTCTTTCCCGCTGGACGAGATCTTCGACCGCGCCAACAAGGTCAAACGCCAGGACCTCATCTCGCAACAGTCGCAGTACGAGGCCGAGGCATGGTTCGAAGAGCAGAAGATCAAGATCATTGAAGCCTATACCGACGCCCAGATGTGCCTGGAAATGGTGAAGATCAAGGCCGAGAACTCGACCATCGCCACCCAGATTTTCCGCATCAGCCAGGCCGACTTCGTCAACGGGGCCATCGACGCCCAGGAACTCTCGCGCCAGAAGGGAATCCAGAATGTGGCCGTGACGGAATACGAACAGGTTCGCGCAAGGCTCTACCAGGCCATCCTCAAACTCGAGGTGCTCTGCAACTACAAAATCCTCAACGAATAATAACCACACACAACATACATCCAGATGAAAACAATCCTCTACATACTGCGCATCATCTACCGCATCCGGCTGTGGCTGGTCGGCGTACCCCTGGTGGTCACCCTGCTCGCGATCTTCTTCACGCGGCACATGGTCAAATCGTATGAGGTCAACTCGACGATCTATACCGGCGTGGCGTCGGGCTACAGCATCGAGTCCAATACGGTGACGGTCGACTGGAACATGATCAACAACGAGATCGACAACATCATCAACATCATCTACTCGCAAACGACGCTCCACCGCGTGTCGCTGCGCCTGTACGCACGCAACATGATCAACGGCAACCCCGACAAGGACAACAACTACATCACCGCCGCACACTACCGCCAACTGGTGGCCATCACGCCCAAGGACGTGCAGGCGCTGATCGTCAAGAACGGGCCCGACGCCGAGGAACAAACCGTAGCCAACCTGATGGCCTACGAACGCCCCGACCCCGACAACTTCGTGTTCGGGCTGTTCAACTGGAACCACCCCCATTACAGCTTCAAGTTCCTGAGCAAGATCCAGGTGCGGCGCATGTCGAACAGCGATATGCTCGACATCCACTATACGGCCGACGACCCGGGTATCGCCTACAACACCCTGCTGATCCTCAACGACGAATTCCGCAACCAGTACCACGACCTGCGCTTCGCCGAAACCAATAACGTGATCGAATATTTCCGCCAGCAACTCAAGGAAACCCAGGCCAAACTGCTCAGCCAGGAAGATTCGCTCACGGATTACAGCACCCGCTGGAAAGTGATCAACTACGGCGAGCAGACCAAGCACATCGCCGCCCTGACGCGTGACTACGAACTCAACTACGAAGGCATCCTGCGCGAATACCGCAGTTCGGAAGCCCTCGTCGACGAGCTCAACGACCGCATGGAGGAAACTGTGGCCCAACTGATGCGCAACTCGCTGTTCAACGCCAAACTCAACAACATCTCCGATCTTACGACCAAGATCACCACCATGGAGGCGTTCTTCACCGATTCGCTCTCGACCAGCAACTATGCCGCCGACCTGAAAAACCTCAAGGCGCAACTCAAAAACGCCGAGGACGACCTGATGGCATTCAGCGTACCCTATGCCGCGCAGCGTTACAGCAAGGAAGGCGTGCCCAACCAGGAGATCATCACCCAGTGGCTCGAAGAAACGCTCAAAAACGTCAAGGCCGAAGCCGAGCTCAACGTGATGAAGCAACGCCGCCAGGAACTCGACGAGCAATATACCTATTACGCCCCGATCGGCCCCGAGCTCAAGCGCCGCGAAAGGGATATCAGCCTGACCGAGAAATCGTACCTGGAAGTGCTGGACGCCCTCCACACCGCGCTGATGAAGCAGAAAAACCTGCAAATGTCGTCGGCCTCGCTGAAGGTGCTCAACCCGCCCATCTTCCCGATCTCGTCGATGCCCACGGCCCGCAAACTCATCGTCGCCGCAGCCTTCTTCGGCAGTTTGCTGTTCGTGCTGGGCTTCTTCCTGATCCTCGAACTGCTCGACCGCACCCTGCGCGACAAGATCCGCGCGGAGCGCATCACCGGCATGAAGGTGATCGGTGCGTTCCTCGGCCAGGGCAAACTCAAATACCGCGGCTACAACAAGGAGTGCTACCGCATCGCGTCGAACTTCATCGGCAACGCCGCCATGTCGTTCCTCGACAGCTCCAAACCGCGCAATATCGTCAACATCCTCAGCACCGAGGACGGGAACGGCAAGGAATTCCTCGCCTCGAAACTCGAAGAACAGTGGACGGCGCTCGGATTCAAAGTGCGTGTGCTCTCGTGGCATAACGAACTGATGGCCAACCCGAAAAAATACCAACACGCTCACTCGGTGGCCGAACTCTACGAAGCCGGCAACGAAGATATCGTGATCGTCGAACAGCCGCCCCTGAGGGTGAGCAACGTGCCGGCCGACCTGCTGAACGAAGCGTCGTTGAATATCCTCACGGCCCGCGCCGACAAGGTGTGGAAAGATACGGACCAACTGCTGACGGAACGCCTCCGGCAACAGATCGAAGGCGACACGCTGTACCTGTACCTGACGCAGAGCGAACGCGAAACGGTCGAGTACTTCACCGGTATGCTGCCTCCGTTCACTCCGCTGCGCAAGCTGATCTACCGCATGTTCCAGCTCGGACTCACGTCCAAAGCGTAACCCGCGCGGCTTATGCACGGCGAAAACAGATATAATGCCCAAAGCCTGCTCGCAGGCCTGAACAACCGTACGGTATTGTACGCGCTGCTGGTACTCGGCGGCCTGATGATATCGCTGATCGCGGCACGGTTCGGGTTTGCGGCCGGGATGATATTCGCCGCCCTGCCGATCGCAGCCTTCGTGGTATTCTCGGTCATAGCCAACCCTTACTGGGGGTTGATGCTCGTATTCACGGTCAACTACTTCATCCTCGGCCTTACCCGGTACATCCCAGGTATGGCCGGGGGGATCGTGGTCGACCTGCTCCTGGGACTTACGATCCTCGGGGTGGCGATACAGGCTTGCTACCGGCGGATAGACTGGACCGAAACCCGCAACGGATTGACCATAGTTTCCTCGATATGGATGGTGTACTGCTTCCTGGAGCTGTTCAACACGAACGGTTCCTCCCCGGAGGCATGGCTCACTTCGATCCGCGGCGTGGCCTTCTATTTCTTCATCATGTCCATCCTCACGCCGCTGCTGTTCGGCAACGTGCGCGACCTGCGGCGGATCATGTACATGTGGTCGGTCTTCACCCTGGTGGCCGTGCTCAAGGCATGGATGCAGAAACGGTTCGGGTTCGACCCCTACGAGTTGCGATGGCTCTACGAACGCGGCGAGGCGACCCACCTGATCCGGTCCGGGGTGCGCTACTTCTCGATCTACACCGACGCCGCCAACTTCGGCGCGGGGATGGGATTCGCCATGGTGGCGTTCTCGATCTGTGCCATCACGACCAAAAAGGCCGGCGCGAAACTCTATTTCCTGGCTGTGGCCGCCCTGGCAGGCTACGGGATGATGATCTCCGGTACGCGCGGCGCGATCGCCGTGCCCTTCGCCGGGTACGCCCTCTACGTGGTGCTGTCGAAAAACTGGAAAACCATCATCCTGCTGTCGATCGCCATCGCGGGCGCGTACGTCTTCCTCAACCACACCTACCTGATGCACCACAACGCCTACGTGCGGCGTATGCGGAGCGCCTTCAACACCGAAGACCTCTCGTTCATCGCACGTATCGAAAACCAGAAAAAGATCCACAAATACCTGCATAACAAACCCTTCGGTGTGGGCATCGGCATGGGCGGCGGTAAGGCGAAACGCTTCGCGCCGAACGCCTACATGTCGCAGATCCCGACCGACTCGTGGTACGTGATGATCTATGCCGAAACGGGGATCGTGGGGCTGGTGCTCTACATGGGTATCTTGGTGTACCTTCTGCTGCGGGGCGCATACATCGTCATGTTCCGGATCCAAAACCGACAATTGCGCGGAGTGCTGGGAGGGCTCCTGGCCGGAATATTCGGCGTGATGGTCTGCTCGTGGGGTAACGAGATCCTCGGGCAGTTCCCTACCGGGTTTGTGGTCTATACGGCCCTGGGCTTCATATTCATGGGACCGAAACTCGACAAACAACTGGCTGAAAACGCACAAACACGGGTCATTTGACCGGCAGGCCCCACAGGCCTGCCGGCACAGGCCGGACAACACGCACCATGGCTAACGAGCGCATCGACATATCGATCGTCACGATCACTTACAACGGCCTGGACGACACCAGGCGGATGATCGCTTCGGTGATGGCGTCGGTGCGCTCGGTGAGCTATGAGATCATCGTGATCGACAACGCCTCGAAGGAGGATGAGGCCGCAATGATCGCCAAAGAGTTCCCTGCGGTGCGTACCCTCCGGAGCGACCGCAACCTCGGTTTTTCGGGTGGTAATAATTTAGGCCTCAGGGCCGCCACGGGACGGTACGTCCTGCTGCTTAACAACGATACTTATGTCGAGGACGACGGGCTGGGGCGCCTGACGGCCCTGATGGATGCGAATCCGCAGATCGGGGCATGTTCGCCCAAAATCCGGTTCGCGCAGCCCCCCCACCCGATCCAGTTCGCAGGCTTTACGCCGCTTACTTCGGTGACGATGCGCAACAACCTGGTCGGCTACCTGGAAGAGGACCGCGGGCAATACGACACCCCGCGCCGGATTCCTTACGCCCACGGGGCGGCGATGATGGTGAGCCGCGCGGCACTGGAAGCCGCCGGGCCGATGCCCGAGGAATATTTTTTGTATTACGAAGAGTTGGACTGGAGCATCACGATCGCCGCATGTGGTTTCGAAATATGGTACGAGCCCGCGTGCACGGTCTACCACCGCGACGGGCAGTCGTCGAGCGCCAGCCCGATGAGGGCTTACTACCTGACGCGCAACCGGATGCTGCTGGCCTGGCGCAAGTCGGCCGGGCTGAGGCGGTGGGCATCGGTCAGCTACCAGATCGGTGTGGCGATGCCGAAAAACATAGTGGTTTCGCTGTTGAAAAAACGTCCGGAACTTGCCGCCGCCCATTTGAAAGCATTCGGAGGCTTTGTAGGAATGAAAAAAAACAAAGTGCATCCATAAAATTATCGCAATAATATATTTAAAATATTTTAATTATTGTTGAATATTTAATAAAATAATTATTACCGAAGTGATTTTTTTCGGAAACAATTAAAAATTATGGCCATGTTAGAATTTTTAGACTCGCTTATTTTTCTGGTGATGGGGATTCTGGTCCTCTACCTCTTCGTGTTTGCGCTCTTCGCCATGCGCAAACGGAGCGACACATATCCCCCCGCACGCGAATACGCACGGCTGGCCGTCATGTTCCCCGCCTACAAGGAGGACCAGGTCATCCTGTCGTCCGTCGCCTCGTTCCTCGAGCAGGACTACCCCAGGGACCGTTACGACGTGGTCGTGATCTCCGACCACATGAAACCGGAAACCAACCGGGCATTGGCCGCACAGCCCATCGTGCTGTTCACGGCCCATTATGCCGAAAGTTCGAAAGCCAAAGCGCTCAACTTCGCCATCGCAGAGCTGGCGCATGAGAAATATGACGTGGTGGTCATCCTCGATGCCGACAACACCGTGGGCAACGACTTCCTGCGACAGATCAACAATGCCTACTACTCGGGCGTGATCGCCATGCAGGCGCACCGCGTCGCCAAAAACCGTAATACAAGCACCGCCATCCTCGACGCATTCTCCGAGGAAATGAACAACTCGATCTTCCGTAAAGGCCACGTACGCATGGGGCTGTCGTCGGCCCTGATCGGGTCCGGGATGGCCTTCGACTATAAGTGGTTCCTCAGCCACATCCCCCTGGTGGTTTCCACGGGCGAGGACAAGGAGCTCGAAACCCTGCTGCTGAAAGAGGGCGTCTACATCGAATACCTTGAAGACGTTGAAGTCTACGACCAGAAGGTCGAGAAGGACAGCACGTTCTACAACCAGCGCCGGCGGTGGCTGTTCGTGCAGTTCGACATCCTGCGCAATGCGCTGCACGACCTGCCGAACGCCATCCTCTCCGGAAATATCGACTACACGGACAAACTTTTCCAGTGGATGATGCCCCCGAGGATCATCCTGCTCGGGATGGTGGGCATCTACGCCGCCGGGATCACCCTGCTGGCGTGGGACCTCTCGTTCAAATGGTGGTTCCTGCTGGTGATGATGCTGCTGGCCATCGCCATGGCTACGCCCGACTATATCATCGACGGGAATTTCAAAAAAACGATCAAAAAAGTACCCGTCCTGTTCCTCCTGATGTTCCTTAATTTCTTCCGTCTGCGCGGCGCCGGGAAAAAATTTATCCACACCCCCCACGGCGACATCGAAGTGGACTACGAGGAGGAAGAACGTCTGCACCAGCATGAAGACTACGTGGTCAGGGAAAAGACCGTCAAAGACCTTGCGCAGTCATGAAAATAGCCATCGAAGCACAACGCATCTTCCGGCGCAACAAGCACGGGATGGACTTCGTCGCGCTGGAAACCATCCGGGAATTGCAGCTGATGGACCTTGTCAACGAATACTACATACTGGTGGCCCCGGGCGACGACCGTTGCCTGGAAAGCACCAAAAACGTCCGTATCGTCGAGGTGAAATGCCCGACCTACCCGCTCTGGGAACAGTTGGCGCTACCCAATGCACTGCGCCGGATCAAGCCCCACCTGCTCCATTGCACCAGCAACACCGCGCCGATCCACTGCAACGTGCCGCTGGTGCTGACGCTTCACGACATCATCTTCCTGGAACAGCGCACAGGCAAAAGCGCGTCGTGGTACCAGAATTTCGGATGGCACTACCGCCGCTTCGTCGTGCCGCGCGTCCTGCCCGACTGCCGGCGGATCATCACCGTGTCGAACTTCGAACGGGGACGCATCGGGGAGGCGCTCAACCTGCCCGCCGAACGGCTGGTGGCTATTTACAACGGATTCAGTTCGCACTTCAGGCCCGTGGCGGACCACCGGGAGGTCACTCGCAAGTATATCGACCATGACGACTACCTGTTCTTCCTGGGCAATACCGACCCGAAGAAAAATACACCCCGGATACTGAAGGCCTACGAGCTTTACACCTCGATGGTCGACGAGCCGCTGCCGCTGCTGATCGCCGACCTGTCGGAAGGGGTGATCGACGGCATCCTGCGCGAACAGGGCATCACGCAGATCAAGCACAGGCTGCGCTTCCCGGGCTACATTCCCAATACCGACCTGCCGGCCGTCTACTCCGGCGCACGGGTGTTCCTCTACGCCTCATTACGCGAAAGTTTCGGCATCCCGATCCTCGAATCGATGGCCTGCGGCACCCCGATCGTCACGTCGGACACCTCGGCCATGCCCGAGATCGCAGGCACGGGGGCGATGCTGGTCGACCCTACGGACGCCGCGGCGATCGCCCGGGCCGTGGCCGACCTGCAAAACGACCCTGCGCTTTACGCCCGGCAGCGCGATTACGGCCTGCAACGCGTCAAACAGTTCTCGTGGAAAAAAACGGCGACGAAACTGCTGAAACTCTACGAAGAGGTCTATACCGAAACGAAACCACATGCTAAACGCACTCGTAAATAAGGTCAGGGCCAATCCACGGCTGAAGCGCATGGTGCTCCACATGGTGGTGCATCCCACGAAAGCCCGCCCGCAATGGTGGATCAGGCCGTTCGTGAGGTTCTACATGAAACGCGGCCAGGGGTCGGTGATCTATTGCAGCGTACGCAAGGACCTGCTTCCGAACCACCGTTTCGTGATCGGCCGCCGCAGCGTGATCGAAGACTACTCGGTCGTGAACAACGGCGTGGGCGATATCGTCATCGGCGACAACGCAAGGCTCGGACTGCGGGGTACGATCATCGGCCCGGTGACCATCGAAGACAATGTGGTGATGGGCCAGAACTACCTGGTATCCGGTCTTATACACAACTACGAAGACCCCGGCGAGGACGTGCTCACCCAGGGCGTATGCACCAAACCGGTGGTCATCGGACGGCAAACCTACCTGGGGGCCAATTGCGTCGTGGTGGCCGGGGTGACGATCGGCGAGCACTGCGTGGTAGGCGCCGGAAGCATCGTCACCCACGACATGCCCCCCTACACCGTCTGCGCAGGCTCTCCCGCCGTACCGATCAAGACTTACGACTTCGAGAAGCAGCAATGGATCAAAGTCGGCAAATAACACCGCTGGTCAGCGTCATTATCCCGGTCTACAATACGGAAGCCTACCTGCGCGAAGCCGTTGGCAGCATCACGAAACAGACCTTGCGCGAACTGGAGGTCATCGCCGTGGACGACGGCTCGCGGGACGGCAGCCTGGCGCTGCTACACGAAATGGCCGCCGCGGACCCCCGCATCAAAGTCCTCACACAACCCAACGGTGGCGCCGCCGTGGCACGCAACACAGGCCTGGACCACGCCACGGGACGTTATGTGCACTTTATGGACAGCGACGACGTGCTCGAAGCCGATGCGCTGGAACTGTGCGTCGGGAAATGCGAGCGCGACGGGCTCGATTTCGTGATCTTCGATGCCGTGGTGATGAGCCAACTGGCCGGGCACGATTTCAATTACCAACGGACGCACAAACTCCGGGATCGCATATATACCGGCATCGAACTACTCGAAACGCTGCTCGACACGGGCGGATACACCGTCCAGCCGGGCCTGTTCGTCGTCCGCCGGGCCTACCTCGACCGGATCGGGCTGCGGTTCCTGCCCGTGATGAATGAGGACGAACTGTTCACCCCACTGATGTACCTGCCCGCGCAGAGGGCGGGATCCATCGCACGCGCGTTCTTCCACCGCCGCGTACGCCCCGGCTCGATCATGACCAGCGCGTTCTCCGCACGCCGCATGGACAGCTACCTGGCCATGCTCAGGGCGTTCGACGCTTACGGGGAAGGCAAGGACCCGCGGACGCAGGCCATGATACGCCGCCTGATGTCGAACGTCCTCAACGGGCTGATGCACAACACCGCCATCATCCCCCGCCCCCTGCGGTGGCGGCTCCTGCGCACCGCCGTCACCCTATACCCGGGCATGGCGCGTCCCAAAAACCTCGCATTGTTGGCAGCCCCGTGGACCATCCGTTTAAAGGCGCTATTTAAGAATAATTAACAGTGGCACAGTCGCACAAACAGCAATTTATCTCGGGGGTAGCCTACACGGCGGCGGCCAAGTATGCCGGGCTGGCAATACAGCTGGTGATCACGGGCGTGCTGTCGCGACTGCTGGCGCCTGCGGAGTTCGGTGTGGTAGCCATTGCGACCGTGCTGATCAGTTTTTTCTCGATCTTCAGCGACATGGGCCTCGGTCCGGCGGTGATCCAGCATAAAGAGCTCTCACGGCGCGACCTGGACAATATTTACAGCTTCTCGTGTTGGACGGGGCTGGCGCTGGCAGCGCTGTTTTTCGCCTCGGCCGGATGGATCGCCTCGTTCTACGACTCGCCGAAACTGGCTCCGGTCTGCCGTATTTTGTCGCTCAACCTGCTGTTTTCGAGCACTAATATCATACCTAATGCGCTGATATACCGGGACAAGCGGTTCCGTTTTATCGCGGTGCGGACGTTGGCGGTGCAGGTAGCGACGGGCGCGGCGGCGATCGTGGCGGCGATGCGCCTGGACACGGAGTGGAAAATCTATGCGCTGGCGGTGCAACCGGTGCTGTCGGCGGCGGTCATCTACGCGGTGAATCTGCACGCCTATCCGCTGCGGCTGCGGTTCAGTTTGGGGCTGGGTTCGATCCGAGGCATCTTCGGCTACTCGGCGTACCAATTCCTGTTCAACTTCATCAACTACTTCAGCCGCAACCTCGACAAACTCATCATCGGCAAATGGCTGGACATGGCGCAGTTGGGATATTACGAGAAGTCATACCGGCTGATGATGCTCCCGCTGCAGAACATCACCCAGGTGCTGACGCCCGTGATGCACCCCATTTTCTCGGAGATGCAGAACGACCGGGAACGGATGCTGGGACACTATATGAAAGTGGTGCGGCTGCTGGCGATGATCGGTTTCCCGATGGCGGCGGTACTGTTCTTCGGCGGCCGCGAACTGATGCTGCTCATCTTCGGGATGCAGTGGGAACCCGCCGTGCCCGCCTTCAGGATACTGGCATTGTCGGTCGGAGTGCAGATGGTGCTTTCGTCTTCGGGCCCAATCTTCCAGGCCGCAGGCGATACCCGCACCCTGTTCATCGCAGGGCTCATTTCGTCTTTGAACACGGTGGCTGCGATGGTCTTCACGCTCATGGCGTTCGGCACCATCGAAGCCGTCGCCTGGGGCATCGTGACGAGTTTCGCGATCAACCTGGCGGTCTGTTACACCCTGATGTACCGCCTCACATTCCGCACGTCGCCGGCCCCGTTCTGGCGGCAGTTCCTCTCGCCGCTGGCCGTCACGGCACTCGTGGCCACCGCGCTTGCAGCCACCACCCTGCTGCCCGAAGGCATGCACATGATCCTCTCGCTGGGGGTGAAATGCGCCGCCGCGGGAGCGGTATGGCTCGCCTATGTGCAACTGGCCGGGGAGTATGACCTCGTGGGCAAAGCCCGCTCAATGCTGAAAATATGAAAGCGCTGTTCCTGGTTTTCCACGGTTTCGCCGGACACAACGGCATCACCAAAAAAATTCACGCCCAGGTCGACGCACTGCGTGCGTGCGGCGTGGATACCACACTGAGCTACACCTCGTTCGACGAAGGCGGGAACCAGTTGCGCATGTGCGGCCCCCGCGTGCTGCAAAACTGCGGCAACGGCCCGGCGGCCAAAGTGCGCAAACGCGTGGACTGGCGGCCGCTGTACGATTTTATCGTCGCCGAAGGCATCTCGATGGTCTACATGCGCTCGAACCACAACGCCAACCCGTTCCTCACGGGACTGCTGCGGAAGCTGCGGCGGGCCGGGGTGCGCGTGGTGATGGAGATCCCGACCTACCCCTATGACAACGAATACAAAGGCACTCCCCTGCTCTACCATTCGAGGCTCTACATCGACCGCACGTTCCGCCGGGCGCTGGCGCAGCAACTTTTCCGCATCGTCACCTTCTCCGAGGAGCGCGAAATTTTCGGCGTACCCACGATCCGCATCTCGAACGGCGTCGATTTCGGCCGCATCCCCCTAAAGCATCACGTATCGGACGACCCCGCGCGGCTCAACCTCATGGGGGTGGCCGAGATCCACTACTGGCACGGCTTTGACCGCGTCGTGGCGGGATTGGCGGAGTATTACCGCACGCCGCAGCCGGTCGAGGTGGTGTTCCATGTGGTCGGCGACGGTTTCGACGGGCAGGCCGAAGCGTTGCGACGCCATGCTGAAGAGGCCGGAATAGCGCAATATGTGGTGTTCCACGGCCGGCGGGACGGTCCGGCCCTCGACGCGCTTTTCGAGCAGGCCGACATGGGGATCGCCAGTTTGGGGCGTCACCGCAGCCGGATCACCCACATCAAAACGCTCAAAAACCGCGAATACGCCGCCCGAGGCATCCCCTTCGTCTACTCGGAAACGGACACCGACTTCGAGCGGATGCCCTATGTGATGAAGGCCCCTGCCGACGAATCGCCACTGGATATCGCCGGACTCGTGTTATTTTACCGACAGGCGCCACATGACCCCGCAGCGATCCGGGCCTCGATCGAAGGGACGCTCTCGTGGAAAGCCCAGATGCAGAAGGTGATCGACGAAGTGACGGGATAGTCCGTATTGGGATGGCAACTATGCGAGGCGGGCGGACCGGCATTCCGTATCCCCCCTCCGCCCGCATCGAAAAATAAAATGGTTATGAAAACAGTCGAGATCATATTCTGGATACTGCTCGCCGTGGTGGTCTACACCTATGTGGGCTACGGCATCGTGCTGTGGATCGCGGTGAAGATCAAGGAAACGCTGCGCAAACCTGCCCCGGCCGTGATGCCCGACCCACTGCCGGACGTGGTGCTGCTCATTGCGGCCTACAATGAGCAGGATATCGTCGCCCCGAAGATGGAAAACTGCCGCGCACTCGACTACCCCGCCGGTAAACTGACCGTCGCGTGGGTGACCGACGGCAGCACCGACCGCACCAATGAACTGCTGGCCGGGTATTCCGACGCCGTGGTGTGGTTCAGCCCAGAACGCAGGGGTAAAACCGCCGCGTTGAACCGTGCAATCGACCTGGTACAGGCGCCCATCGTGGTGTTCACCGATGCCAACACGATGCTCAACCGCGATGCGATCCGGAATATCGTCGAGTGTTATGCCGATCCTGGTGTGGGATGCGTTTCGGGGGAAAAAAGGGTGGCGGCCGCCGGCGGCGACGGCAGCGCGGCCCACGGCGAAGGCCTCTACTGGCGCTACGAGTCGACGCTCAAGGATCTCGATTCGCGGCTCTACTCGGCTGTGGGTGCGGCCGGTGAATTGTTCTCCGTACGCACGGCCCTGTTCACAAAAATGCCCACGGATACCCTGCTGGACGACTTCATGATCTCGATGACCATCGCCTCGGAAGGCTACAGGATCGCTTACCGCAACGACGCCTACGCCGTCGAGGGCGGGTCGGCCGACATGCGTGAAGAACAAAAGCGCAAAGTGCGCATCTCGGCCGGCGGGCTGCAATCGGTGTGGCGGCTGCGCGGGCTGCTCAATATCTTCCGCTACGGCGTGCTCTCGTTCCAGTACGTTTCGCACCGCGTGCTGCGATGGACCCTCACGCCCGTGGCGCTCGTGGCCCTGTTGCCGCTCAATGTGGCCTTGGTGGCGATGCACCCCGGGCCGGTGTTGTATCGGGCGCTGCTGGCCGGGCAGGCAGCCTTCTATGCCGCCGGGTTCGCAGGCGCGGCGCTCTCGCGGCGCGGCGCGAAGAACCCGCTGCTGATCGTGCCCTGCTACTTCCTGTTCATGAACCTCAACGTTTTCCTCGGGGCAGCCTACCTGTGGAAACGCAAACGCCGGGGGATAACCTCCGGCGCCTGGGAAAAAGCGAAAAGGGCGTAAAGCTATTTTTTCGCGGCCTTGTGCAGCGTATAGGCCGGAAGCATTGCAGGATCGGGCATCGTCTGATCGCGGTGAAGCATAATAATGCTGTCGGTCAGGTAGATAAAATCCCGGCGGGAGGTGCTGTCGGCAGGGTCGGTCTGGATGACCGTCGCATCGGGATCGGCCTGCGTCCCGCGCAGGGTGATCCAGCGGCCCGAAGAGTGGAAACTCCGGTCCCGGCCGTCCTCCGCCTCCAGATACGTAGTCGTAAGCTCGTACACCCCGTCGCCGCTGAACTCCTGGTTGTAGAACGTAATGTCATAGAAGATCCCCGGGCAGTCGGCGCACGGGATCGTACCCGTATAACGCCTTTCGAGCAGCGTCCCCAACTCTTTTTTAATGTCGAGCGAGTCGAGGACCGAGGCTTGCTCCGATTTGGCCTTGCGCTGGCCGCATCCGGCTGCAACGAGCAGGACCACGGCAAAAATCCACATTTTTTTCATCGTCATCGTTTTTGTGCGGCGGCCTGCGCCACGATCTGTGCGGCACGGTCCGACGGCAGGATATCCGGCAGGCGCAACCGCTGTAAAATCTGTTGCGCCTCCACGGCTTGCTCCGTGGCGGCGGCAGGGTTCGTGAGCAATTCCAATGCGCGAGCCGCTATCTTATCGGCACGGCAGTTCTGCAACACCAGCTCCGGGATCACCTCCCGGCCCGCGAGGATGTTCAGCAGGTTCGCGAAAGGGGTCCTGACGAACATCCGGACCAGGACATTGGTCGGCGCGTTGAATTTGTAGGCGATCAGGTGGGGCACCCCCAGTGCCGCAAGTTCCAGCGACACGGTCCCCGATTTGGCGATCGCCATGCGGCTCACCGCAAAGGCGTTGTAACGCTCCCCGCCGCCCGTCACCACACGCACCGGGAACCCGCAGCCTGAAAAACCCGCCTCGACATGCCTGCGCACCCCCGGCACGGTGGGCACGACCACAAAAATTTCGCCGTGCCCGGCGCGTATCCGCTCCACCGCATCGCGGAATATCGGAATCAGGCGGTCGGTTTCGCTGCGGCGGCTGCCGGGAAGCACACAGACCACCTCCGCATCCTGCGGGATATTGTGCCGGCGGCGGAAACCTTCCGGATCGAGTCCGGCCGCCGACATGCGCTCGATCACCGGGTGGCCCACAAAATCGCATTGCAACCCGTACTTTTCGAAATATTGTCCTTCGTAGGGCAACAGCGTCATCAGGCGGTCGACGAGCTTCGCCACGTTCTTCGCACGCCCCTTCTTCCACGCCCACACCTGCGGCGCCACGTAATGCACCACGGGGATGCGGCTGCCGTGCTTTTGCAGGCGGCCGAGCAGCGAACTCACGAAGCCCCAGCTGTCCACCGTCACCAGCACGTCGGGTTGCCAGGCCAGAATGTCGTCCGCCGTCTGGCGGATTCGGCCGAGGATCCGGCGCAGGCGCGGCAACACCTCGAAGACACCCATGACCGAGATCTCCGCGATGTCGAAACGGCTCTCCAGGCCCTCGGCGGCCATGCTCTCGCCGCCCACGCCGCGAAATTCGACCTCCGGCTCCCGACGCCGCAACGCCCGCATCAGTCCCGATGCCAACAGGTCGCCCGAAGGCTCGCCCGCAACGATATACACTTTCATAGGCGGCATGATACAAGGATGCGCCGCACACCGGCAAAGCCCCCGGGGGACATTCGCCCGTGCGCGGCACTCCTGGTAATTAACGTGGGTTCGACAAATTCTTTGAACTTGTAAATATTTATTTTACAAATATTTGCCTTTAAGCAAACAGCACGAGCAATGTTTGCATTGCCCTCTCCTACGGTTAGGAGAGGGTTGGGTGAGGTGATCGAGCCAGGCAAATGCCTGCGGCATTTGCCTGACGTGGGTCCGATGAGTTTAAACGAACGCATAAATATGTCATATATATGGGCGGGATTTAAATTCATCGAACTCACGTTAATTACTCTATCTCCAGGCCGATGATGAACAGCCCCGATTCGTCGGCAAGCCGGATCACCTCCTCGCGCTCGATCAGCAGGATGCCGCCCGATTCGACCGCGATGCCCGCCATACCGTATTTCTTCAACTGCTGGATGGTCTGCAGGCCCATCGCAGGCATATCCGTGCGCGTATCCTGCCCCGGTTTTTTGATCTTGACCATCACCGGGTTCTTACCGCCCGCCTTGCGTACCGTCGCGGCGCGCGAAAGCATCATATCCGTACCCTCGACGGCCTCCACCGCAAGCACCATGCCCTCCTGCACCACGACAGCCTGGCCCACGTCCACCGCACCCAGCGCCTTGGCCACCTCGATACCGCGGCGGATATCCTCCATGTCCTCTTCCGAAGGCTTCACTTTGCCGTAAACCCCCTCGTGGAACATCATTTCCGGCACTACGTCCTCGATCCCGAGCACGCGGAAACCGCGTTTCTCGATCTCTTCGGTCAGCGCACGGAACAACGCATCGTCGCCCAGGTTTTTCATCGCCAGTTTGGCCAGTATCTTCGCGCCTTCCCAGTCCGGGATCAGTTCCTTGAACGACGGCCGTTTGATGCCCCCGGCCATCACCAGGTCCACCACGCCGAAATTCTTGAAAAATTTCAGTATTTTTCCCGCCTCGGCCAGCCTGGCCATCGTATGGGGAAGATCAGCGAACACCTGCTCCTCGGCAAACGGCACAAGCCCTGCCACATACACTTCGATACCCCGTTCACGGCAACTGCGGATGATCTCCACGGGCATCATACCGCCACCGGCGATAAGGCCCACTTTTCTCGTTTCACTCATAACGTCTTTTCAAATTTATCCTGACAAATGTACGGAACGCCACAAGGCAAGATCGAACCTATCCGAACCTTGTCCGGGACGCATCCCGTATTCCATAACTATAGCGACGGCCGGGAGCAATCAAAACTTGCGTGGGGATTGCCGGGGCGCGTCCTATATTTTGTAAAAATACGCATTTCACCGCAAAAACCCCACCATATCCTTCATAAAAAAACGTTGCCCCGTATCATCTACGGGGCAACGCTTTCATCTTCTGTGTTTCCGGACTTCTTATTTCGAAGCGTCGACAGAAACCTTGCGGAAGTCTTTCAGAAGTTTCGAGAGCTCGAGGGCAGCCTTGCGTGCACGGGTACCGGCAGCTTTGTTGTTCTTAGCCACCTGGAGGTTAGCGTTGGTCTGGAAAGCAGCGATCTGCTCGTTGATCTGGTCGATTAATTTTTGCATGACTTTAGAGGTTATTGAGGTGATTAATTCATTCCGACTACAAAGCTATATAAAAAAACATGTTTTCAAACATTTTTAGTCGGTTTTTGATTCTTTAAAAAGCTAAAAATCTAAATATTGTATCTTCCCCTCTTCCGGGGACGGCCCTTGACCCGCAAAAACAAAGCCAATATCCACAAAAAACCGCACCCCGTGAGGAGTGCGGTACGAAAGCAGACAGATTACCCGCCTTAGTCGTTGAGCGAGAAACGCTTGTAGGCGACAACGGTAGCGTCCGCAACGGCAGCCTTGATAAAAGCGCCCACGGTCATCTTGTTGTTCTTCACCAGCGGCTGGTTCAGCAGCGTGTTCTCGGCCAGGAATTTATTCACCTTGCCTTCGGCGATCTTATCGAGCATCGCTTCGGGTTTGCCTTCCAGGCGGGCCTGTTCGCGGCCGATCTGGCGCTCTTTCTCGATCACCTCTTTCGGGCAATCCTCGGGGCTGATCGACACCGGGGCCATCGCCGTAGCCTGCATGGCCACATCTTTGGCCACCTCGGCCGGAACCTCCCGGTTCAGGCCGATCAGCGTACCCAGCTTATTGTTCATGTGGACGTAAGCCGAAACCATCGGGGCTTCAATGCGGCCATAGTAAGCCAGTTCCACTTTCTCACCGGTCTGGCCCGATTTTTCGGTCACGATCTCGGCCACGGTCTTGCCGTCGACCTTCACGGCCATCAGCGCATCCAGGTCGGCCGCGTCGTTCGCCACGGCGATATCGAGGATCGAGTTGGCCGACGCCACGAAATCGGCATTCTTGGCCACGAAGTCCGTCTCGCACGCCAGGCACAGCAGGTAACCCTTCGTACCCGTCACTTTCGACACCACGACGCCTTCCGTAGCGGTCCGGTCCGAGCGCTTGCTGGCGATCAGTTTCCCTTTTTCGCGGATGATCTCCTGGGCGCGGGTAAAATCGCCCGCAGCTTCGATCAGCGCGTTCTTGCAATCCATCATGCCCGCTCCGGTCATCGCGCGGAGCTTGGCTACATCTGCAGCTTTAATTTCCATATCTTTCAGTTTTAATTTTAATCCTGGTTACCGGGCAGCGGACCTGCCGTCAGGCCCTTCTCCCCATTTGCCGAAACATTCCGGCCCCGTTTCCGTGCGGGCCCGGACTCTCCGGCTCCCCTTAACATTCCGGGCGCAGCGAAAAACCCCGTTCTCTGTCCAAGGTTCCCCGCTACGCCCGTCAATGAATCTATCCGGCGCTTATTCGGCGGCGGCCTCTTCGGCAGCGGGTTCGACCGCTACGGCCTCTTCCGAATGGGCTTTAACGGCTTTTCTGATCCTCGGTTTAGCTTCTTTCTCCTCCTTGGCGGGGGCTTCGGCAGCCTCTTTCTCCTTTTCGAGCTTGCGCTCGGTGAGGCCCTCTGCAATCGCCTGGGTGATCACGCCCAGGATGGCTTCGATCGACTTGGTCGCATCGTCGTTCGCCGGTATTACGTAGTCAATGTTGGTTGGATCGCAACAAGTATCTACCATAGCGAATACAGGGATGCTCAGCCGGTTGGCTTCACGCACCGCATTGGCCTCTTTCTGCACGTCCACGACGAACAGCGCGGCCGGAAGGCGCGTAAGGTCGGCGATCGAGCCGAGGTTCTTCTCCAGTTTGGCGCGCTGGCGTGCGATCTGGAGTTTTTCGCGTTTAGAAAAATTGTCGTAAGTACCGTCAGAGGTCATTTTGTCGATGGTCGACATTTTCTTGACGGCCTTGCGTATCGTGGGGAAGTTGGTCAACATACCGCCCGGCCAGCGCTCCGTAACATACGGCATTCCGACCGCCGATACCTTTTCGGCTACCGTGTCTTTCGCCTGCTTCTTCGTGGCTACGAAGAGGATGCGGCGACCGCTTTTCACGATCTGCTTGGCAGCGGCCGCGGCCTCATCGAGCTTCACAACCGGTTTGTGCAGGTCGATGATGTGGATCCCGTTCTTCTCCATGAAAATATACGGAGCCATCTTGGGCTTCCATTTGCGCTTGAGGTGGCCGAAGTGTACGCCGGCCTCCAATAATGTATTAAAATCTGTACGTGGCATTTCTGTCTTTCTAAAATTTTAAACTCTCTTTCGTCAACCCTGCGGGTAGTGTCCTTGACAATCCTGCGGGTTTTGTCGCGGGGGTCGAACCGTGCGGTAGTACCTTATATATGGTAGTCCGTCCGGTTTAGGCGGCCGCCCGTGCAATCCGGTATCCGGGGCGCAGATTAACGCTTGCTGAACTGGAACCTGCGGCGTGCACCCGGTTGTCCCGGTTTCTTACGCTCAACCTCCCGCGAATCACGCGTCATGAAGCCGTTTTTCTTCAGGATAGGGCGGTGTGCGGCGTCGATTTCGCAAAGGGCGCGCGCGATGCCCAGCCTGGCGGCTTCGGCCTGTCCGTGGATGCCGCCGCCATCGAGGGTGATGGTGATGTCGTAGCTACCCTCCAGACCCGTCACCTGAAGCGGCTGCTTCACGACGAACTGGAAGATTTCCAGCGGAAAGTAGTTGTCCAGCGAACGGTGGTTGATCGTAATGTTTCCGGTACCCGGTTTCACGTATACGCGGGCCACAGCGGCCTTTCTACGTCCTACGGTGTTTACAACTTCCATACTCATTACTTGATCTCGTTTAATTTGATTTCTTTGGGCGACTGGCCTGCGTGGGGATGTTCCGCGCCGGCATACACCTTCAGGTTCTTGAGCTGCGCGGCGCCCAGGCGCGTACGGGGAAGCATGCCTTTGACTGCTTTCTCGATCACGAATTCGGGTTTGCGCTTCAGGTACTCGGCGGGGGTAGCGAAACGCTGACCTCCGGGGTAGCCCGTGTGTCGTACGTAGACCTTATCGGTCATCTTCTTGCCGGTCAACCTCACTTTTTCAGCGTTGATAACGATCACGTTATCGCCGCTGTCGCAGTGGGGAGTGAAATCCGGCTTGTTCTTGCCGCGCAGGATCTTCGCGATCTGCGAGGCGAGCCTTCCCAACACTTCGCCGTTGGCGTCGATCACAACCCAGGACTTGGTGTTGTGCTGCGGGCTGGCGTAGGTTGTCTTGTAGCTTAATGACTCCACTTGTGTTTGTTTTTATTACGTTAATACTTGTCCGGGAACACCATCACGGCCGTCCCGTCGATCCAACACCCTATAATAAGGGCTTGCAAAGGTAGGATAATTTTTCTGAAAATAAAAAAATCCATGTCCCGCAGACGCCTTTTTTTATGCCGCCGGGGAAAAATGGGATAAAAGCCTAATCCTTACCGGTCCGGACGCCCCGTGCAAACAAGGGATAAACGTAAAATACAGGCTCATATTTTAACGTGAATTGCGCTTAAGGAATCGCATTAAATTACTATTTACCAGCATCAAACCTCACGATCCATAAGCATGACTCGCCTTAACGGCTTCTGTCGAAGCCGCATTGGTACTGAAAGGCCCTCCCCTGCCCGCCCTCTCAAGGGGGGCGGGCTTGCAAATGACTATGAATAGCCATTTACCTAATGGAAGAATGAGTTGCTTAAGCAACTCACGCTATTTTACAAGCCATTTTTTCGCCTTCAGGCGGAAACGGCAACGAATCCCATACAGGATTTCTCACGCAGATGCGGACACGGCTTACATCAAAGCGACGAGGTGCCCCGGAGCAGTTCGGTTTGCAGGCGGGAGGGGGTGAGGTCGGTGATCACTTTGCCTCCCTCGGCGATCGCAATCAGCCCGGTTTCCTCGGACACCACCACGATGCGTGCATCCGACACTTCACTCATCCCCATGGCCGCGCGGTGGCGCATACCGAACGTATCCGGCACCTCGGCCTCGGTGGACGGCAGCACGCATTTGGCGGCGATAATGCGTCCCTTGTTGATGAGTACCGCTCCGTCGTGCAATGGCGAGTTTTTGAAGAAGATATTTTTCAGCAGCGAAGACGACACCCGCGCATCGAGGATCACGCCCGTTTCGGCAATCACCTGCAGGTCGCTGCGCTGTTGCACCACGATCAGCGCCCCGGTTTTCGAGGCGGCCAGGTCGGTGCAGGCCTTGACGATGGGATGGACGTATTCGAGGTGTTCGTTCTGGTACTCGTGCATGTCGAACAGCCGCCCGAAGAAGGTTTTGTTACCCAGCTTGCTGCGGGTGCCGATGATGTGCAGGAAACGGCGTATTTCGGGCTGAAACACCACCACAAGGGCGATTACGCCTACACCCACGATCTGGCCCAGGATGGCCGACAGCAACTCCATGTTGAGCGCCCGGACGATGATCCACAGCAGGTAGATGATAATGATGCCGGTGAGGATGCTCGGGGCGTGCGTGCCTTTGGTGAGTTTATAGATGTAGTACATGATGGTCGCCACGACCATAATGTCGACGATGTCCAGTATCGTTATGTGGATAAAATCCATGAAGCCCGGTTAAACGCAGTCACAAAGATAAAATAAAATGGGGTAAATCCCTACGATGCTATCTATAAAAGTCAACGGCAGGCCATTGAAAAGCCTGCCGTTGGACGATAACGTATTGCGGGGATTAATTTTTAGCCGCCGCTTTTTTGTTCTTGCGCATGATGAAGTCGTAAGCCACGGGCGTCGCGACGAACACCGACGAGAACGTACCGATCAGGATACCGAACATCAGGGCGAAGATAAATCCTCGGATCACCTCGCCTCCAAACAGGAAGATGGCGACCAGCACGACCAGCGTCGTGCCTGCGGTGTTAACCGTACGGGCCAGGGTGCTGTTGATGGCGTTATTGATATTCTCTTTGATATCGCGTTTCGGGTAAAGGTGCATGTATTCGCGGATACGGTCGAAGATGATCACCGTGTCGTTGATCGAGTAACCGATGATCGTGAGGATGGCCGCGATGAACGACTGGTTGATCTCCAGGTTGAAGGGCAACAAGCCGTAGAACATCGAGAAGATACCGACCGTAAGCACGGCGTCGTGGGCCAGCGACACCACGGCGCCCACGCCCCACTGCCATTTGCTGAAGCGGATGGCGATATAGATGGCGATGGCCAGGAGGCTGAACAGGACGGCGATAAACGATTTTCTCGTGATTTCATTCGACACCGCCGAGCCCACCATGTCCATCGAGATGATCCCGTTGGGGTTGGTCTTGGTGGTCATGAACTCATCCTCGGGGATGGGGTTCGCATAGAGCGGCATGAGGGCCTTGTAGAGCATCCCGTTGATCTCTGCGGTCACTTCGCCGGCCTCTTCGTTAGAGCTTTCGACCTTGTACTGGGTGACGATACGCATCTGGTTTTCCGTACCGTACTGTTTCACGTCGACGCTGCCGTGCTGGTCGTCCGTGAAGACCGTTTTCAGGGCGTCACGCACCTCGTCGGCAGTCACATTCTGGTCGAAGCGCACCACATAGGCGCGGCCGCCGGTGAAATCGACGCCGTAATTCAGCCCGCGGGTAGCCAGCGAAGCGATGCTCGCCACGAGCAGCGCTGCCGATATGAAATAGGTGATCTTACGGATCGAAATGAAGTTGACGTGGGTGTTATAAAGGAAGTTCTCTGTGTATTTGTTCGAGAATTTGATCGTCCGCTCTTTCTTTTCGGTCAGGTCGGAGATGATGATGCGGGTGATGAAGATCGCGCAGAAGAGCGAGGTGATGATACCGATGATCAGCGTGGTGGCGAAGCCCTGTACGGGACCCGTACCGAAGATAAACAGCACGATGGCCGTGATCAGCGTGGTGACGTTACCGTCGATGATGGCCGAGTAGGCGTTCGAGAAGCCGTCCTTGATCGAGAGGCTCAGGGCTTTGCCCGTGCGCAGCTCCTCTTTTATACGCTCATAGATGATCACGTTCGCATCGACGGCCATACCCATCGTCAGCACGATACCGGCGATACCGGGCAGCGTGAGCACGAACCCGAACGAGGCGAGCACCCCGAACAGGAAGAACAGGTTGCAGATCAGCGCCACGTTGG
>JAVBNK010000049.1:0-2921 GCA_031551595.1 Rikenellaceae bacterium
TATGGACGATGCGATGGTTTATTTACACAGCCAGTCGATCATGCGTTGGATGGAGCGGGTACAGACGGGGCAGAAGCCGTCGGCGGTGCGCAGGTTGCGCATGATGCAGTTTTCGCGGGGACGGTAGACGCCGCCGTGGTCGGTGTAGCCGCCGCCTTCGAAAACACCCAGTTTACCGGGATCGGACGGGTCGGAGGGCGTGGGGACGGGGGTTCCGGCGGGCAACATGCGGCTCCACTCCTTGCGTTTGAAATCCGTAAGGGTCGTGAGGTTTTCCTCCCACGGTTCGACGCCCGGGCGGTACATGCCGTCGTAGGTCGATCCCGCGCCGCCGTACTCGTCGCCCAGTCCGAGCAGGACGTGGCCGAATTCGTGGGCGTAGATGCGGCCGGTATGGGCGGCGTTGTCCGCGACGCTGATGCCGTAAAAATTGTAAATACCCCCGCCGCCGTATTTCTGCGTGTTGGAAATGATATACATATAATCATAGGGCGCGTTCCCTGCCAGGTCGCGTAAATTCTGGAAATCGTCGATCATCTGGTAGCGCTCCATGCCGAAGGTGTAGAATTGGGCCCGGGCGGCGGTATTCTTCCATACGCCTTCGCCGGGGATGGTGACCCCTTCGTCGGCCGAGGGGGCCCACACGGCACGCACGTTGAAGCGCATACGGTTCTCCTTGTAGGGCGATATGGCGAACATCTCGTCGACGAAACGCTGGCAGTCGGCGCGGAATTTGGCCTGCTGCCCGGCGGTGTACCCTTCCGGGATCAGCACGATGTCGATGCAATGGGCGTAGTTGCCGTTGTACATCACCTCCAGCACGGGCAGCGTATAGGCTGGGCGGCGCACGGAGTAGTGGTTAGGGTCGACGGTATGCTCGAATTTCTTCTGGAACACGTTCCGGCGGTCGCGCGAGAGGATCTCGATGCGCACCGGGGCCTTGGGCATCGGCAGCACGACCGATTCGGGATAGGCTTTGGTCGCGCCCGCGGGGCCGGGGATGGTCTGCCACTCGGCGAACAGCGTGCAGAAGCCGCGCGAGTAGATCAGCTCGCCGCTGGCCGCATCGTAGACGCGCAGCATCTGGTTGCCGTACTGCATACTGTCGATCAGGTGGGTGCGGGTGCCGGCCCAGTAAGGTTCGGCGATGGCTTCCCCGAAGAAATAGTATTCGGTTTTGGCGTCGCCGGCATGGCAGACATCCACACGAAGCGTGGCGCCGGTGAACCAGCGGTCGAACTGGGCGAAACCGCGGCCCGACAGGGCTACGGCACAGAGGATGAGCAGGATTTTTTTCATGGTTTATTTTGGGTTTTATCTTATCCGTCAGCCCGACAAATTTAAACAATATAATAAGTATTTCGCAGAAAATATTGTAGCTTTGCAAAAAATTTCGGGAAATGAGTTACGATAAATTTGCAGAAAGGCACCTCGGGGTCACGGATCCCCGCCAGATCAAAGAGATGTTGAAAGTCATCGGCGTGGGTTCGCTCGAGGAATTGCTCGCGCAGGTCGTTCCGGCCGATATACGGTTGCCCAAACCCCTGGCGCTGCCCGCGGCGATGAGCGAATTCGAGTTCACGGCGCACGTCCAGGCCCTGGCCGCCAAAAACCGCCAGGCGCGGTCACTGATCGGCATGGGCTACTACCCGACCTCGACCCCTGCGGCGATCCTGCGCAACGTGTTCGAAAACCCGGCGTGGTACACCTCATACACCCCCTACCAGGCCGAGATCTCGCAGGGACGCCTCGAAGCGTTGCTCAATTACCAGACCGCCGTCTGCTCGCTCACGGGCCTGCCGGTGGCCAACTGCTCGCTGCTGGACGAGGCTACGGCCGCCGCCGAGGCGATGCTGATGATGTACAACCTGCGCTCGCGCGATCAGGTGGCCGCAGGGGCCAACGTGGTCTTCGTGGACGAAAACGTCTACCCGCAGACCCTCGACGTGCTCATTACCCGCGCCGAGCCCTATGGCATCGAGATCGTGCAGGAGTCGTTCGACAACTATAAATTCACCGGCAAGGAGTTCGGCGCCATCGTCCAGTACCCGGCCGCCAATGGAGCCCTCCGCGACTATGAGGATTTTTCCGCAATGGCGCATAACGCCAATGTGAAAGTGACGGCCGTGGCCGAAATCATGGCGCTGGCCGTACTGCGCTCGCCCGCCGAGTGGGGCGCCGACATCGCCGTGGGTTCCACCCAGCGTTTCGGTATCCCGATGGGCTTCGGCGGCCCGTCGGCCGCCTACATGGCCTGCCGCGACGAGTATAAGCGCAGCATCCCCGGCCGCATCATCGGCGTGTCGGTGGACCGCCTGGGCAACAAGGCCCTGCGCATGGCCCTCCAGACCCGCGAACAGCACATCAAACGCGAAAAGGCGACCTCGAATATCTGCACCGCGCAGGCGTTGATGGCCTCGCTGGCCGGTTTCTACGCCGTCTACATGGGCGCCGAAGGCCTGCGCCGCGTGGCGTCGCACATCCATGCGCATGCCGCCGCCGCCGCCGCCGCCCTCGAAGCGATGGGCCTGAAACTTACCGAGCGCACCTTCTTCGACACGATCGAAGTGGAAGCCGACGCCGGGAAAGTACGTGCGGCGGCCCTCGCACGCGGTATCAACTTCTTCTACCCCGACGCCGCGCATGTGCGCATGAGCTTCGACGAGGTGACCTCGGAAGCGGAAGTGCTCGCCGTGGCCGAAATTTTCGCCGAAGCCGCCGGCAAAAAAGCCCCCAAAACCGTCAAGGTCGAAGAAGGCCTGCTTCCTGCGAAGAGCCTGCTGCGCACCTCGGCCATCCTGACCGAGCGCGTGTTCAGCGACTACCGCAACGAAACGGACCTGATGCGCTATATCAAACGCCTCGAACACCGCGACATCTCGCTGGCGAACAGCATGATCTCGCTCGGTTCGTGCACGATG
>JAVBNK010000090.1:0-6165 GCA_031551595.1 Rikenellaceae bacterium
GGCCCTTTTTTGCGCTTTCCACACCCGCCTCACTCGCCGTGGGACACCGCCACGCCTCCCTCGGCGGGCGAGGAAAATCATCAAAAAACGGACTCATAATCTTTTATATGAATAAAATTTAGACAAACTCTTAGATTTTCATCGGACCGGTTGTTCGTTCGGGGACAAAGATAGCGATGATTTTTAAGTAATGCCCAACCTTCAAGTATTTCACATTACTTAATATCATGCATAGGGAATGATATCCCTTTTTGCATTCCGTCGGTTTTTCGGGTTGCCCGGCAACCCGCAACCCCTGCGCCCGCGGCGCAACGCGCCACCGGGGGTGGGTGCGGGATTATGGAAAACCAATCGTTGCAAATCGGTATATAGATGCCAATGCATACCATGCCCCCGGCTGCGGGGGATGCGTCGTCAGGCGCAGGCCGCGGACATGGTTGTGGCGAAATGCAGGGAGGAAATTGTAAATAGTTTCTTGATAACTTGGACCCGGTGGATTTGGTGCAAAGGCCGGGAAAGAGTAACTTTGCGGGATATAAATCGCAGTCATGTCACAATTCGTCCATCTCCACGTCCACACGCAGTATTCGATCCTCGACGGGGCTTCCGAAGTGAAGTCCCTGGTCAAGCGTGCCGTGGAGCTCGGGATGCCCGCGATCGCCATTACCGACCACGGGAATATGTTCGGCGCCAAGGAATTCCATGACGCCGCACACAAGGAGGGCATCAAGCCGATCCTGGGTTGCGAGGTCTATGTGGTGCGCAACCGTTTCGAGAAAGACAAGGACGAAAAGGCCGGCGACCACCTGGTGCTGCTGGCCAAAAACCTCGAAGGCTACCATAACCTGGCCCGGATCGTTTCCTATTCCTGGACGGAAGGATTCTATTATAAGCCGCGTATCGACAAGGAGTTGCTGCGTAAGTACGGCGGCGGGCTGATCTGCTGCTCGGCGTGCCTGGGGGGCGAGGTGCCGCAGGCCATTATGAACGGCAACCCGGAGGCCGCCGGCCGTGTGATCGAGGAATTCAGGGAGATCTTCGGCGAGGATTACTACCTGGAGATGCAGCTCCACCCGTCGGGCGATCCGCGCATCGACGGCGAAGTCTACGAAAACCAGAAAAAAGTCAATAAAGCCATCCTGGAGCTTGCGGCCAGGCACGGCGTGAAATACATCGTGTCGAACGACGTCCATTTCATCCGGGAGGACGACGCCAAAGCCCACGACCACCTGATCTGCCTCAATACGGGCCGCGACCTGGACGACCCGAACAGGATGCGTTACACCTCGCAGGAATACCTGAAAAGTTACGACCAAATGCTGGCGCTCTTCCCGGACCATCCCGAGGCGCTGGCCACGACGCTCGAAATCGCGGATAAGGTCGAGGAGTATAGCCTGCGGCGCAAACCGCTGATGCCCAACTTCCCGCTGCCGGACGATTTTCATGTGGACGAGGCGCGGCTGAAGGAGGTCTTCCTGAAAAAAGTGGAGAACGAGAAGTTGCGGGCCGCGGTGGAAGCGGCCTCGACGGTCGGCGAAGCCATCGCCGGGCACCCGCATGAGGCCGAATTGCAGGAACAGCGGACCATTGCCTCGCAGTTCCTCTACCTGGAGCATATTTCATATCTCGGCGCCGAGAAACGCTACGGTTCGCCGCTGCCGGAGAACGTGCGCGAGAGGATGGAGTACGAGCTGAAGACCATCGAGTGGATGGGTTTCCCGGGCTACTTCCTCATCGTGTGGGACTTTATCCGGGCGGCGCGTGAAATGGGCGTTTCAGTGGGGCCCGGACGCGGCTCGGCGGCCGGATCCGTGGTGGCCTACTCGCTGTGGATCACAAATATAGATCCAGTTGCCTATGACCTGCTGTTCGAACGTTTCCTGAACCCCGACCGTATTTCGCTACCGGATGTTGATATTGACTTCGACGAGGACGGGCGCGAACTGGTGTTGAAATACGTCACTGAAAAATACGGGCGCAAACGTGTGGCACAGATCATTACGTTCGGCTCGATGGCCCCGAAGATGGCCATCCGCGACGTGGCCCGCGTGCAGAAACTATCGTTGCAGGAGAGCGACCGGCTGGCCAAACTCGTCCCGGAGCGTCCGGGGGTGAGCTTTGCGAAGGCTTTCAAGGAGGTGCCCGAGCTGGCCAGGGAGCGTGAATCAAGCAATCCGCTGATTGCCAATACGCTTAAATATGCTGAAAAGCTCGAAGGCTCGATCCGCCAGACGGGGGTCCATGCCTGCGGGGTGATCATCGGCCCGGACGACCTGGAAGAATTCGCGCCGATCGCCGTGGCGAAAGACGCCGACCTGAGCGTGGTGCAGTTCGAGGGCAAGCAGGTCGAGGACGTGGGCCTGATCAAGATGGACTTTCTGGGGTTGAAGAACCTGTCGATCATCAAGGATGCGCTGGAGAATATCAAAACCACGCGCGGCATAGAGATCGACATCGACAAGATCCCTCTGGACGATGCGCCCACCTACGAATTGTATAGCCGCGGCGATACGACCGGGCTGTTCCAGTTCGAGTCGCCGGGGATGAAAAAGCACCTGCGCAACCTCAAACCCAACCGTTTCGAGGACCTCATAGCGATGAACGCCCTCTACCGCCCCGGCCCGATGGAGTACATCCCGTCATTCGTGGCGCGTAAGCACGGGCAGGAAAAGGTGGCCTACGACCTGCCCGACATGGAGGAGTATCTGTCGGATACTTATGGGATTACGGTCTACCAGGAACAGGTGATGCGTTTATCTCAGAAGTTGGGCGGGTTCACGGGCGGCCAGGCCGACACGTTGCGCAAGGCGATGGGTAAGAAGCAGCGTTCCGTACTCGATAACCTCAAACCTCAGTTCATCGAGGGGGCTACGAAAAACGGCCACGACCCCAAGATCTGCGAAAAGATATGGAGCGACTGGGAGGCGTTTGCCGAGTATGCCTTCAATAAGTCGCACTCGACCTGCTACGCCTATATATCCTACCAGACGGCCTACCTGAAGGCGCATTACCCGTCGGAATACATGGCGGCGCTGCTGAGCCGCAACCTGTCGGACATCAAGAAGATCAGCTTTTTCATGGACGAAAGCAAGCGCATGGGTATCCAGGTGCTGGGGCCTGATGTGAACGAAAGTATGTTGCGTTTTGCGGCCGACGCCAAGGGCAATATCCGTTTCGGACTGGCGGCAGTGAAAGGGGTGGGGGAGGCGGCCGTGGAAAGCATCGTCGCAGAGCGCCGCGAGAACGGCAAGTTCGCTTCGGTCTACGATTTCATGGAGCGGATCAACATGCAGGCCGTCAACCGTAAGGCGATCGAAAACATGGCAACGGCGGGGGCGTTCGACGCGCTGGCGGGCTTTTCACGCGGGCGGTTTTTCGCTGCAGACCCGCGTGACGGCGAAACGATTTTCCTGGAACAGCTGGTGCGCTACGGCAGCCGGGTGCAGACCGAGCGAAACAATTCGCAGATGAGCCTGTTCGGCGGTGCGGGCACGGGTGGCGATATACAGAAACCGCAACCGCCCGAGAACGATGCCTGGACACAGCTGGAGATGCTCAACCGCGAGCGCGAGATGATCGGGATGTACCTTTCGTCGCACCCGCTGGACGATTATTCGATAATTATCCGTAACTTTACCAACACGCAGCTTACGGAACTCGACCAGCTGGAGGAACTTAAAGGGCGCGATTTCGCTGTGGCAGGTATGGTTACGGCGGTGCAGAACCTGATGACCAAGTCAGGCAAGCCTTTCGGTCGTTTTACGGTCGAAGATTACAGCGGGTCCTACACGTTCACGCTTTTCGACAAGGATTATGAAAATTTCCGCCGTTTTATGTTTGCGGACTATTTTTTGCTGATACGGGGCAAGGTGCAGCTGAAACCCTACCGCGACAGCAAGGAGTTGGAAACCAAGATCACGTCGATGATGCAGCTGGCCGAGGCCCGCGAGTCGCTGGTCCGGGAGATGAGCCTGACGTTCGACGTGAACGACCTGACGGAAGGGCTGGTGGACGACCTGGCCGAAGTGCTGGACGGTTCGAAGGGTAATATCCTGCTCCGTGCGCGGGTCGTGGACCCGGCGTCGGAGGTTTCGGTAGGGCTTTTTTCGCGGACGCGGCGGGTGGCGCTCACCAAGCCGCTGGTCGACTTCATGGAAGAGAACGGGTTGCGTTACGTGTTGATGTGAAACTTTTGATAACTTTAATTAAATACTTAAAACTATGGCATTTCAGATTACAAATGATAATCTCGCGGAGGTTATCGCTTCAGGCAAACCGGTAGTCATCGATTTTTGGGCGGAATGGTGCGGCCCTTGCCGGATGATCGGTCCGCTCATCGACGAACTGGCTGCGGAGTATGAAGGCAAGGTCATTATCGGCAAGTGTGACGTGGACGCCAACAATGCGGTTTCGGCCAAGTACGGTGTACGCAACATTCCGACCGTAATCTTCCTCAAAGGTGGCGAAGTGGTCGATAAACAGGTCGGCGCCTGCACTAAAGCAGTGCTTCAGGATAAAGTGAATAAATTACTGTAATAATGTAATTTATTGAAAAGCAGCGGCCCCAAGGGGCCGCTGCTTTTGTTTGGGATTTATAAGGTCTTGTCCGGCCTTGCGATGCAAGGCCGCCAGCCCGTAGCCGCCCCGGCGAAGGACTGAAGCAGGCAGCCTGCGGCCTTATCGCTGGCTACGGGTTCTGCCATATTTCCCACGACCGCTCGGCCTGGGCGGCGAGCATGGCGGCGCCGTTCATCGTGCGAGCGCCGCGCCGTGCGCCTGACGCCAGGAAGCGCGTGACCGCGGGATTGTAAACCACGTCGAAAAGCATGTGGGAGGCGCCGATAGCCTCGTAAGGAATGGGCGGGCGGCCGTCCGCATCGGGCGAAGTGCCCAGCGGGGTGGCGTTGATGATGAGGTGGTGGGCGGTGATAACCGCGGATGTCAGGTCGCTGTACGCAAGGTCGCCGCGGGAAGCGTCGCGCGATACCGTAAGATACCGGATTCCTTCGTTGCGCAGCACATGGCGGATGGCTTTCGACGCCCCGCCGCTGCCGAGCACAAGGGCTTCGGGGCGTTCGCCGCCAAGCAATTCCAGGAGCGACAAGCGGAACCCATAAACATCCGTATTGTAGCCTGTAATCTTATTATTCTCGATGCGGATGCAGTTCACCGCGCCGATGGCCGCGGCCTCGGGGTCGATGGCGTCGAGGTAGGGCAGGACGGCCTCTTTGTAGGGGATCGTGACGTTGAGGCCGCACAACGACGGCACCTCGCGGAGCAATCCGGGTAACCCGCCGATCGCCTCCAGCGGAAAGGCGCGGTATTCGCATCCGGCGATGGCTTCGCGTTCGAACTTGCGGCGGAAGTACTCCTCCGAAAAGGAGTGGCCGAGCGGGAAACCTATCAGCCCGTAGGTTTTCATGCCTGCTTTCGTTTTTGGTCGCGGCGGATGCGCCAGGCCTCGATCACGCCGGGAATGATCGACACGACGATGATTCCGAACATCATCAGGCTTAGGTTGTTGCGCACGAATTCCAACTCGCCGAAGAAATATCCGGCATAGGTGAAGATGGTGACCCAGGCCACGCCGCCGATCACGTTGAAGCTCAGGAAACGTTTATACTGCATTTTGCCCATGCCGGCCACGAAAGGCGCGAACGTGCGCACGATGGGCACGAAACGGGCGATGATGATGGTCGAGCCGCCGTATTTTTCGTAAAACGAGTGCGTTTTTTCGAGGTAGCTGCGTTTGAAGATTTTCGAGTGTGGATTCATGAAAAGCCGGTCGCCGAGGTACCGTCCGATGGTGTAGTTGGCTGCATCGCCGAGGATCGCGGCGGCGATCAGGATCACCAGCATCAGGTGGACGTTCATATGGTTCGAGCCTATCGAAGCGAGTGTCCCGGCCATGAACAGCAGCGAGTCGCCGGGCAGGAACGGCGTGACCACCAGCCCCGTTTCGCAGAAGATAATCAGGAAAAGGATGGCGTAGATCCATGTGCCGTACTCGGCGATGAGTTGGGCTAGATGGACATCGATGTGCAGGATGAAGTCTATGATGAAGTGGACGAATTCCATGGCAGGGCGTGTTTTATACGCCTCAAAGATACGGATTTCCCGGGAATATTTTCTGAAAATAGCTTGAGTTCGATGAATTCATCGAAC
>JAVBNK010000033.1:0-23733 GCA_031551595.1 Rikenellaceae bacterium
CATCGTCAACGGCCCGGGCGAGATGGCCGACGCCGACTACGGCTACGTCGGATCGGGCCCCGGGCGCGTCACCCTCTACCGCGGCCGCGATGTCGTCACCCGCAACATCCCCCAGGAACTCGCCATCGACGCCCTCCTCGACCTGATCGCCGACGATTCCGATTCATCGAACCCGGGTTAAGCGAATGCTTCGACCGGTCCTGACCCTCTCCTGGCTGCAGGAAGGGCTGGGCAACCGACGTGGCGGATGAGGGCAGAAACAGGTTTGCCCGGGACTGGAAGAAAAATCCCATGCCATGCACGGGTAGCCGGAACTGCGGAGTATTGAACCCTTCGAGATTACACGGGTACTTTTCGTTCGTCGAATTCGACGAATTTTAAATATTTGTTTTACAAATATTTACCCTTGAACAAACCGCACGCTTGCTGTTTACATTGCCCTCTCCTGCGGTCAGGAGAGGGTTAGGTGAGGTGATCGGGCCATGCAAATGCTACGGGCATTCGCATGACGTGGGTTCGATGAGTTTAAACAAGCGCGTAAACATATAATATACAACAATATGGGCGGGGTTTAAATTCGCCGAATCCACGTTATTTAATCTCTAAGGGTTCGATTCCCCGCTGCTTGCGGCGATCCTCTCCCCATCTCCCGCGGCTGCGGGGGTCGAAATCGGAGATTTCGGGCCGCGGGAGATGGCGATTGCCATAGGCAATCGCAGCCTTTACAATACCCCGTACTTGCTGCGGGGTTGTTTATTCTCTAAGGGTTCAATTCCCCGCCGGTTACTGCGTTTTGCATTTCCATCCCGCGGCTGCGGGGTGCGCCGTAGGCGCAGGCTGCGGGATGTAAGTCTGCATTGCAGGCTTTTCCTGCTTCGCGCCCCGGCCATTCAAATAAGTTTGATGGCGCCCGGCTTGGCGTCGGTTGGCAGTTGCCGCAGGCAACTGCACTTTTGAATACCCCGTAGTTTGCGGGGTTGTTTATTACAATTCCATGTTGCGGCTTTTCGCAAAAGGCTGCCACATACCTCAGGAACGCACGGATCGACTTTACGGTTTATCGGCGGCGGTGTAGGATTCGATGGCGCGGCGGAGGATATCGGCCGAAACGGGTTTGGTGAGGAAATCGTTGCACCCGGCGGCGAGGGCGGCGGCGCGGTCGTCATCGAACGCGTTGGCCGTCAGGGCGATGATAGGAATCGCGGTGTCGAATCCGCGGATGGTGCGCGTGGCCTCCAGCCCGTCCCTCTCGGGCATGTTCATATCCATCAGGATCAGGTCGGTCTGCACCTCGCCTGCACGGAACATCTCGACCGCTTCACGGCCGTTGCAGGCACGCCGCAGATGGTATATCTTACCTATTAGTGCCTGGAGCAGCTGGAAATTGCTGTCCACGTCTTCGGCGACCAGTACATTCTTCATCGCGATGAATATTATATCTGAATATTCCCTGTTAATTTTTTATATCTTCGGACGTGCGGCACATCGACTGCGCATCCATGATCTGTTTCATATCGCGTCCCGAAGGATTCTGGAATACCCACAGGTCGAATTCGGGAATCACGCTCAGGATATGGTCGAACACGTCAGCCTGCACACGCTCGTAGGGCACCCACTCTTTGATGGCCGAAAAAAAGTAGAGTTCGATAGGAATGCCGTTCTCGGTGGGCTGCAGCTGGCGCACCATGCAGGTCATCTGGTGGTTCACCGCGGGCAGGCTGGCCAGGTAGCGGTCCAGGTAGGCGCGGAACACGCCGATGTTGGTCTGCCGGCGGGTGTTGATCTTCACCTCCGGGTCGATGTGCTGGTGGCTGTTGTAGGCGGCCAGCTCGGCCTCTTTATCCGTGATGTATTGGGTGAGCAGCGAAACTTTGCGGTATTTTTCGAGCATTTCCGGGGTACAGAATTTCACGCTGTTCATGTCGATGTTGATCGAGCGCTTGATCCTCCGCCCGGGCGATTCCTCCATGCCGCGCCAGTTCTGGAACGAGTCGTTCGGGAGGGCGTAGGGCGGGATGGTGGTGATCGTATTGTCGAAATTGCGCACCTTGACCGTGGTCAGCGTCACGTCGATCACCGTACCGTCGGCGCCGTACTTGGGCATGGTGATCCAGTCGCCCGGCCTGAGCATGTTGTTGGCCGAGAGCTGGACGCCCGACACGAACCCCGTGATCGAGTCCTTGAAGATGAGCATCGTCAGCGCGGCCGAAGCGCCCAGGGCGGTGAAGATGGCCGTCATGTTCTTGTCGATGACGATACTGATGATGACCAGCGTGGCGATCAGGAAAATGGTGATCTGAAGGATCTGCTGGACGCCTTTGAGGGGTTTGCCTTCGAGCGATTCGCGGCGGCTGAGCAGGTTGACGATGGTTTTGGTGAGCGTATTGAGGAACACGGCGACCACCCATGTCAGCGCGATCTCGGTGATGCGCTGCATGAGGTCCAACAATTTCTCATCGTGGCCGAATGCAATCGGCAACAATATGTATATCAATATAAAAGGCAGCAGCCGGAACAGCCGGCGGAGCAGGTCGCGGTTGAAAAGTTCGTCGTCCCAGGTGATCTTCGTATGCTGGACGACACGCTGCACCGCACTCACGATCGCATAACGGCAGAACATTCCCAGGATCCAGGCCAACAGCAGGATGGTGCCGAATATGATCAACTGGTCCAGCCATTCGGCCGTACCCGTCTGCAGACCCATCGAGGTCAGCAACTCATTCACATACTTTACTATACTGCTTTTCATGCCGTCCTCCGGGGGGATCACACAAACACCGTGCAAAAGACAAAAGTAAAAATTTTGGGGATATTATCGTCTTTTATGTCATTTTTTGTTATTTCCCTGAAAGAAAAGGGGGTGAAGAATAACCCGGTATCGATTCCCTCACTGCAAAACAAGGCGCCGGTCCGCAGTCGACGGAGGGACGAAATTTACGGCCTGTGGCTGCACTTTGCCCCTCCGCCGATTGCCGCCGGAAACGGGAAACTACAAACTCTCCCCGAAATCCTCCCTGAACTTGCGGGCCAGCCGCTGCGGCCAGTCGCCGACGGGTTCGAGCGAGCCCATGAAGAACCGCAATACCGGCGGTTCGTAGGTGAACCTCAGTCCGCCGATCAGCGAACGGTTTTCCCAAAGCCACGCCATGCGGTCGACTACATAGCGTATCTGCGAGAGGGTAAAGACCCGCCGCGGCACCGCCAGCCGGAGCAGTTCGACATCCGCCGCGACTTCGCACCCCTGCGGGTCGCGTGCGCCGGAAAGCGTGCCGCGCTCCATTCCGCGCACGCCCGATGCGATGTAGAACGCCGCCGCAAGCGCGCCCGCCGGATACTGCTCCTGCGGGATATGTGCGCAGAACTGCATGGCGTCGACATGGCAGCCCAGCACCCCGGCCGGGGTAACGCACGGAATGCCGTGCCGTTCCAATTCGCCGGCCATGTATCCGATAAACCGGGGGCTCTGCGAGATGACCGTTTCGTCGAGCGTTTCGCGCAGGCCCACCGCCATCGCCTCGATCTCGCGGGTTGACATCCCGCCGTAGGTCAGGAACCCTTCGAACAGCGGGATGAACGTTTCCATCCGCCGGTACAGGTCGAGGCGGTCGGTGCAGATCCCGCCCCCGCGCGAGGAGCTGAGTTTACGGCCCGAAAAATAAACGATATCGGCCAGTGAGGTCATTTCACGCAGGATATCGCCGATCGAAGCGTCGCGCCATTGCGTTTCCCGTTGTTTCACCAACCAGGCGTTCTCCCCGGCCAGGCTGGCGTCGAGCACCAGCATCAGCCCGTGGCGGTCGGCCGCAGCGCGCACCTCCCGCAGGTTGGCCAGCGAGAACGGCTGCCCGCCGATCAGGTTCGTCGAAGCCTCCATGCGGATGAACGGGATGCGTTCCGTCCCGTGGCGGGCGATGCATTCCTCCAGCTTCGCGACATCCATGTTCCCCTTGAACGGATTCTCCGACCGGATATCCAGCGCATCGTCGGCGAGGAGTTCCTCGATCCGTCCGCCGCGCTCCTCGACGTGGGCGTACATCGTGGTGAAGTGGTAGTTCATCGGGATCACGTCGCCGGGCGTGATGAACGTGCGGCACAGGATATTCTCCGCCGCACGTCCCTGGTGCACGGGCAGGTACAGCTCCTTGCCCAGCACCTCGCGCACGGCGGCGTGCAGGCGGTCGAAACTCTGCGATCCGGCGTAGGCGTCGTCCGCATGGAACATCGCGGCCACCTGGCGGTCGCTCATCGCGTTGGTCCCGCTGTCGGTCAGCATGTCGAGGAACACGTCGTGCGTCGACAGTTTGAAGGTGTTGAAGCCTCCGGCGGCCATCGCCTCCAGGCGGCGTTCGACGGGCACAAGGTGCAGTTTTTGCACGACCCTCACTTTGTGCAGTTCGAGGGGCAGGTCTTCGCCCGTCCAGAATTTGATCTCGTTTTCCATTATTTCCATAAAATAAAAAAGCCGGTGCGTGAGCGCCGGCTTCATGGTTAATAAAACTGTTTGGGGGTTATTATTCACACATGGCATATCCGGCTGCGTCCTGCGGGGGCGTAGTAATAATAACCGTAATATGCCGCGTTAAGAATCATGGTGCCGAAAATAAAAAGGGCCCCTCGTACGAGGGGCCCGGTATGCTGTAATTATTTTATCACACAGGCATACAACCCCTCATACCCCGGCCGGAGTAATAATACGAATATACGTATGAGGTCGAAAATGCCATGGCGTTTCGTTTCGTTTCGTTCCCGCAAATATATGATTTTTTATTGAACTCCAAACTGTTTTTCGACAATGGCACAAATTTCAGGCGGATTATTACCTCCGTGTCCGGAGCTCGCCGCTGCGTTCCGGGACAAAAGATTATCTTTGCATGGAATTACCCGGTAAGTCGTATGAAATTTTCCCGGCTGATCGCACGTACGATCGACTTTTTCTATATCGCTCCCCTGCGAAGGCTCATGCCGTTGCAGACGTTCCGGTATGCCGCCTGCGGGGCGCTTAACGTCGCCCTCAGCCTGCTGCTCTACTATGTGGCGTACCACTACCTGCTCGGCGAACAAAACCTCAGCCTGCTGGTCGTCGACGGCGCCGAAGGGCCTGCACCCGATATCGTCCTTTCGCCCCATATCGCCGCCCTGTGCATCGTATTCCCCATCATTACCGTCACCGGGTTCTGGCTCAACCGTAACGTGGCCTTCCGGCATTCGCCCCTGCGCCACCGTACGCAGGCCCTGCGTTACCTTTTATCCACCCTCGTGTCGCTGCTGGTCAACTATGGATGCCAGAAACTGTTCGTAGACGTACTCTCGATATGGCCCACACCTGCCCAGGCCCTCTCCACCGTCGTCGTGACCGTCTATAGCTACCTCGCCCAAAAATACTTCTCCTTCCGCGGCTGCCCTGACCCGGATCAGAAAAGGTAGTATTTATTTACGATTATCTTCGTGCCTTTTTGTAAAAGCCGTCGCTGCGGAGCGGGGGCTCACGGCCTATGCCGGACTGCGAGGGAAACAACAGACGCATGGCATTCGTTCACAGAGGCGCCCCGGGAATTTCTCACAAAAAATTGCGAAATCAACGGCGCGGTAATGTCATTCCTAATCCAGGTCGAGTGATTTTTTGGAGACGGCGAGGGTGGCGATGCTGATCCGGGCGCCGGGTGCGGCGGCGAGGATCGTTTCGGCGCAGGAGATGAGGGTGGCGCCGGTGGTCAGTACGTCGTCCACCAGCAACACATGCCGTCCCTGCAACGACTCCGGATGGCGCACAGCGAAGATCCCCGACACGTTTTCCCAGCGTCCCGCGGCATCGGTACGGGTCTGGCTGGGATTATTCACCCGGCGGCGCAGGGTGCGCAGGTCGGCGGGTTTGCCGAGCGCCGCGGCGATGCCTTCGGCCAGGTATTCCGACTGGTTGTAGCCGCGCTTCAGGCGCCGCCGCCAGTGCAGCGGGACCGCCATCACCACATCCACGCCGGCATACAGCCCGGCCGCGGCCATTTCGGCTCCGTACCACCGTCCCATCTGCAGTGCCGTGCGCCATCCGCCGTGGTATTTGAACGAGTGGACCAGGCGGCGGAAGTCGCTGCCTTCGGTGAAGAACATGAACGAACTGGCCTGCACGAGGGGCAGGTGTCCCCAGAATTTTTCGGCCACGGGGTTGTCCACCCGGGTGCAGTAGCCCGTCAGCGGGATCTCCCATCGGCAGCCGGTGCAGACCACCGACGCGCCTTGCCCCATCGGTCCGCCGCACGCGGGGCATACCGCCGGGAAGAACAGCCCGCGCAGGGCTTCCAGATCATTGCGGATCGACATTGACGGTCAGGGTTATTTTTTTATAGGCGGGATCGTTGCGCAGGGCGTCGAGGTGTCCGGCCAGGAGCGTTTTGGCACGCGCGAACGATTTTCCGCGCTCGATTTTGAGCATAATGACGAGGATATGCTCGTTCTGCACACGGTCTACGGCCGGGGGTTCGGGCCCCAGCACCCGGCTACCGAAGACGGGACGCAGGGCCGAAGCAAGGGACGCTGCCGCCGCATCGACCAACGGCTTATCCTTATGTTTCAGCGTGACCGAGATCAGGCGGCAATAGGGTGGATAGGTGAATGCGCGGCGCTCGGCGAGCTGGGTGCGTGCCATGGCCGCATAGTCGCCCGCCGCGACCTGCTGCAACACCGGGTGTTGGGGTTGGGTGCTCTGGACGACCACCTCCCCCTGGTCGTCGCGGCGGCCCGCACGCCCCGCGGCCTGCGTAAGCATCTGGAACGCCCGCTCCGACGCCCGGAAATCGGGATAGTTCAATAGGTTGTCGGCATTGACCGCGCCGACGAGCCGCACCCCCGCGAAATCGAAACCCTTCGTGACCATCTGCGTACCCACGAGGATATCCGTCCGTCCCCGCTCGAACGCCTCGATGATCCGGCGTGTGGCGGCGGGCGATGCCGTCGTGTCGCTGTCCAGGCGTGCGATGTGCGCTTCGGGGAAAATGCGGGCCAACTCTTCGCCCACCTTTTCGGTACCGTAACCGCGCGGCAGTAACTCTCCCTGCTTGCACGAGGGACAGAGGCGCGGCGGGGTGGTATGGTAGCCGCAGTAATGGCAGCGCAGGCGGTTGTCGGATTTGTGCAGCGTCAGGGTGACGTTGCAGTCGGGGCAGCGGGCCGTCCATGCGCACGAGCCGCACTCGACGTAAGGCGAGAACCCCCGCCGGTTCTGGAACACGATGGCCTGCCCTCCCGCCGAAAGCGTACCGGCCAGCTTATCCAAAAACAGTTTGTTGAAATGCGCGTCGCGTTCGCCGCGTTTGGCCGCACGGAGCGTGTCCGAAAGCATGACATGCGGCATCGGCACCCCGCCGTAACGTTCCGTGAGGGGTACCAGGCCGTATTTGCCCGTCGTGGCGTTGTACCAGCTTTCGAGCGAAGGGGTGGCGCTGCCCAGCACCGTATGCGCACCGTGCAGCGACGAAAGCATCAGCGCACAATCCCGGGCGTGGAACCTCGGCGCCGGGGAGTCCTGCTTGAAGGTGGTGTCGTGCTCCTCGTCCACAATGACCAGCCCGAGATTCCGCAACGGCAGGAACACCGCCGTCCGCGTACCTATATATATCTTTGCGCCCCCCCCGGTGGCCTGCATGAAGATCGCCGCGCGCCGGCGGGGTGTGAGTTTCGAATGATAAGCTACCAGCCGGTCGCCGAATACACGCTCCAAGCGCTCCATGAGCTGCATCGACACCGGGATTTCCGGCAGCAGGTAGAGCACGTTGCGTCCGGCCTGCAACTCGCTGGCGGCCAGGTTGACGAAGATCTCCGTCTTGCCGCTGCCCGCCACCCCGTGCAGCAGTACCGCCTGTTTTTCACCGGCCTGCCTGCGGATGGAGCCGAGGGCCCCGGCCTGCGCGGGGGTCAGCGCCGGAAGGGCGAAATCCGTGGCCGCCGCCTCTTCCCCTGCGGGAATATCCTCTGTAATGATCAGCTCTTTCCCCGCCAGTTTATGCAGGATCGCACTATCGGCGGAGAGCTGCCGGCGGGGGATGCGGCCGGCGAACAGGTCGCCCGGGTCCAGCATCCCGACCAGTTCCATCATCGCCTCGTACTGCCGCCGCGCACGGCGCAGTGTATCCATCCGCGCGTCCATATCCCCGCGCAGCGACGGATGCAGCCCGATGCGGCGCACCGTGGCGGGCCGGAACTCGTCGCGTGCGAATTCTTCGTGTGAAAACCCTTCGGGGCGCAACTGCGCGGGGATCGCGGCGGCCATCACTTCGCCCAGGGTGCACATATAATACTCCGAAACCCACTCCCAGAAACGCATCTGCGCTGCGGCGAGCAACGGCCGTCCGTAAAGGATGCGCCCGACGGGCCGCACGTTAAACCCCGGAGGATCGTCGTGCAACCGCCATACGATGCCCTGGCACAGCTTGCGCGGGCCCAGGCCCACCACGACCGCCATGCCTTCGCACAGATCGAGCCCTCCCGTCCCGTAAGTGAGGGGCCTGACCGCCAGCGGCAATATGATCTCGGCGTAACGCATCGCGCAAAGGTAACGATATTCGGGTTCGCACGCTATATAAAAACGGCGAACCGCGCAGCCACGGAGAGTAAATTAACTGATCCCGATGAATCTGATGAATGAAAAGCGATTGTTCCGCCATCATTTATAACCGGGAGGGTGAGCGGAGTCCGGTCTCAAAGCCCTCCCCTGACCGCAGGGGAGGGCCCGGGAGGGGCGATCGGGCAATCTGCCGCTCTCCCGGAGCCGCTAACGGGAGTTTGATGGGTCCGGATAAACTCGCGGAGCCCTATAATACAATACGTTCCGGTAATTTGAATTCACCGGACTCACGTTATTTAAAGGGATCATCCCAGCAGTACGTCCGGGGGCAAAGGATGTATGCGGCAGTCGCCTGGGGCATGGGGAAGCACGATATGGATGTGGTCGCTGTCGCGTTTTTTGTCGAGCGATATGGCGCGCAAGAGTTGCTTGGGCTCGATGGAGGTCGAAAGCGGCAGGCCCATGCGTTCGATCACCCCTTTGATGCGCATCCGGTCGTCTTCGGAAAGAAAGCCCAGGCGTACCGCCACGTCGCAGATCATCGCCAGCCCGATGGCCACCGCTTCGCCGTGGGTGTAGGCCTGGCTGCATTTTTCGATGGCATGGCCGAACGTATGCCCCAGGTTGAGGATGCGCCGGTGGCCGGCTTCGCGCTCGTCGCCGGCCACGATGGCCGCCTTGATGCGGATCGAGGAGGTGATCACGCGGCGCATCAGCTCTTCGTCCCCGCGCAGCCGGTCGAACGGGTGGGCTTCGAGCAGGGCGAACAGGCTGCCCCCGTCGATCACGGCGGCTTTGACCACTTCGGCCATGCCGCTGCGCAGTTCGCGTTCGGGCAGGGTCGAAAGCACCTGGGTGTCGCACAGCACGAAATCGGGCTGGTTGAACGTCCCCGCCATATTTTTATAGCCGTCCACGTCGACGCCGTTCTTTCCCCCGATGCTGGCGTCGACCTGGGCCAACAGGGTGGTGGGCACGAAACCGAACCCCACGCCGCGCATGAACGTCGAGGCGGCGAAGCCCGCCAGGTCGGTCACCACGCCCCCGCCCATGCCTACGATGAAGGTCTGGCGGTCGGCGCCCAGCGAGAGCAGTTCGCGGTAGATCTTTTCGGCCGTGGCGAGCGTTTTCGCCGTTTCGCCGATGCCCACCAGGATATAGTCGAATTGGTTGATGAGTTCCTTATGGCGCCGGTGGACGTTGGCGTCGGTGATGATGACGACCTTACGTTCCGGCAGGAACGAGCGCAGCGATGTCAGCACGTTGCCGACCACCACTTTCGACGGGGATTTTCCCGCGCGCGGTATTTCGATAATCTCTTTCATAAATCGGATATGGTTCGTTGGTCATGCCTGCGGCGGCGTATTTCGTTTTTCCCCGGGCCGGCCCCATCGGCCGGGGATCATCAAAAAGCTCTCCACATCCGGTTGCGCCCCGCAGGGAAAGGTTTCAATAGCCGACCAGGATGAACATGAGGTTTTTGCGCAGCAGCTTCATCGCGCGTTTTATGTGGGTCTTCACGGTCGATTCGGCGACTCCCGTTTCGCAGGCGATCTGCCGCACCGTTTTACGGCCGACGACGTGCTCCATCAGGGCTTCGTAACCCTTTTCCGGAAGTTGCCGCAGCACCTCGTCCAGGCGCCGTTTGAGGTTTTCGTCCAGCTCCGGGTCTTCGATATCGGCGAAGAGCAGCGCTTCGATGATCTTGTCCTGGTGGCTGTCCTGTATCCGGAGGCTTTTCAGGTGGTTCAGGCAACTGTTCCGCACGATCGCCAGCAGGTAGGGCAACGCCTGCCTGTCCGGATCGAAACGGCTGTGCGCTTCCCAGAATTTGAGGTATGCGTCGTGCACGATGTCCTGTGCGGCCTCCGCATCGTAAACATACCGGATCGCATAATTCCTCAGCCGGGGAAAATATTGTTTATAGATCACGTGAAATGCTTCGAGTTCACCCGACCGCAGCCTCTCGTTGAGCAGTTTATGGTCCCTACTGTCCTGCATGTGCATTGCGTTTCGTTACAAAGATAACAAATTAACCTCAAACCGCACCGCAAAACCCTTCTGTGTGTGCATTTCATGCGGCCATGTAAAAATGTCGCAGAAAGGGTGAAAATTTGTCCCCCGAAAACGGAAACCGGTTGTATATAATGTAAAACGCCGTTATGAAACGCACAATGATAGAGTGGAGGACAATCGTAAGAAAGATCGAAGGCACCGCCGACCAGGCCGATGACCGTGCGTTCGAGGAGTGGATCGCTGGGAGCGCTTCACACAGGATCTATTATATGAAGGCCAGGGCCCGTTTCCGCCGCATGACCCCGGAACCGATGGAGGCCGGCGAACTCGACGGGCTCGTGGCCAGGTTCGACGCCGACGTGCGGCGGCGGATGCGCGGCCGCAGCCGCAGGCTGGTGATGTACCGGGCGGCGGCCATCCTGCTGGTGCCGCTGGTCGTTTCGTCGCTGGTCTTTTATTTCCAGGGCGGCGTCGCGGGAAGATCGCAGGCCGCGGAGCGACTGGCGGGAATATCCGTGGATCCGGGTTCGTCGAAGGCCAGCATCGTCATGGCCGACGGGACGGTTTTCGAGCTCGACGGCATGGGCGATATGGTGTACAGGAGCGCTGCCGCCGGCACCGTCCTCACGAAAAAAGCCGGCATGATCTCTTTCAGCGGCGACGACCGGACGAAGGTCCGCCAGGAGAAGGAGCATGTGAGTACGATCCGCATCCCGCGCGGCGGCGAATATTCGCTGGAGCTTTCCGACGGCACGAAGGTGTGGCTCAACTCCAAGACCACGCTTAAATTCCCCGAACGCTTCGTCGGCGACACGCGTACCGTAGAGCTGGACGGCGAGGCCTATTTCGAGGTGAGCCGCGATGCCGGCCGGCCGTTTATCGTCAAAACGCCAGGCTCGCAGGTCCGGGTCCTGGGGACGAAGTTCAACGTGTCGGCCTATTCCGACGAGGCGGTACAGCACACGACCCTTTGCGAGGGGGCGGTTTCGGTGGCCGTTTCCGGGCAGGAGCTGCTCCTGGCGCCCGGCCAGCAGGCCTATATGGGACGGGACGGGCAAGCCGTGGTGCGGCAGGTGGATGCCGCCCTGTTCGCCTCGTGGCACCAGGGGCTTTTGCAGTTCGAAGACGAAACCCTCGAAAATATCGTAGGCAAACTTTCCAAATGGTACGACGCGGATATCGTATTCGCCTCCGAACCGTTGAAAAACCTTCATTTCACGGGCGACCTGAAGCGTTACGACAACCTGGAAACCATCCTCGGGCTGATCCGGGAGACGTGCAACATCGGATTCGAGGTCAGGGAACGTACCCTGTACATCACCTGCCGCTGACCGCGCACGGGCGCTTCCACCGGTACGGCGGAAGCGCGACGGGTGCGCAATTGACCGGAAGGCATGCTTTCCCCGGCCCGTCCGCGGGCTTAACCCTATAACCCCACTAAATGACTAAACCACTACCCGATGAAAAAAATCTTCCTGTTTTTCTTCCTTCTGTCAGGTTTGGGCCTAAGCGCCCAGGAAAAGCCTATTACGCTGAAGGTAAGTGACGTTTCTGTCGAGGCCGTCCTGCAGAGGCTAAGAACCGAATTCTCGTACAAACTGCTCTTTAACCACGAAGAGGTGAAAGCGGCGGGTAATGTGAGCGTGAGCCTGTCGAACGCTTCCATCGAAACGGCGCTGCGCCAGATCCTGAGGGGCACCCCGCTGACCTTCTCCAAAGAGGACGGCGTGTATGTGATCAAGCTCGGCCGGCAGCAGCCTGCCGCCCCGACGTCGAAAAAGACCTTGCAGGGAACGGTCTACGACAAGGACAACGTGCCCCTGATCGGAGCCACGATCAGCGTCGGCGCCGCGGCCGACAGGCTGTTCACGATCACCGGCGCCGACGGCCGTTTCATCCTTTCCGTACCGTCCGATGCGGCCTCCTTTTCGGTGACTTATATCGGTAAGCAAGCCTATACGGGGCAGATCGGCAACCAACCCGTCACCAACGTGGTCGTGACGATGGAGGAAGCCACGCAGGCCGTAGAGGATATCGTGGTGACGGGTTACCAGGTGCTCGACCGCAAAAAATTGTCCAGCTCGATTTCCTCGCTGACCAAGGACGACCTCGACCACTACGGCGCGCTGACCGTCGACCAGATGCTCGAAGGCAAACTTCCGGGCCTGATGGTCACCTCGGCCAGCCCGACGCCCGGCGCCGCTTCGAAGATGCGCCTGCGGGGAACCTCCACCTTCAGCGGGAGCCGCGAGCCGGTGTGGGTGATCGACGGCATCATCTATGAAGACCCCGTACCCCTGTCGGCCAGCGACATCAACAGCTGGGACAACATCAACCTGATCGGTAACGCCATTTCGGGCTTGAACCCCAACGATATCGAGCGCATCGACGTGCTCAAGGACGCTGCGGCGACCGCGATCTACGGTACCCGTGCGGCCAACGGCGTGATCGTGATCACCACCAAGCAGGGCAAGGAAGGCCAGTCGTCCATCAATTACTCGGGCAATTTCAAGGTCAGCCGCCGTCCCCGCCACTCCGATTTCGAGATGATGAGCTCCTCGGAGCGCCTCGATGTTTCGCGCGAAATCATGGACAAGGGGCTTTGGTTCAACAGTATGCCGTCGCGTGTGGGCTACGAAGGCGCCGTGATGGATTACTGGGATAAGATCATTTCCTATGACGAGTTCTCCCGGCGCGTGTCCACGATGGAAAACAGCAATACCGACTGGTGCGACGCGCTGTTCCGCACCGCATTCAGCCAGTCGCACAACATCAGCCTTTCGGGCGGGGCCAACCAAACCCGGTATTACCTTTCGGTGGGCTACACCGATGAGGCCGGCACGGAGAAAGGCGTCGACCTGAACCGCATCACCGGCCGCGCCAACATGTCGGGCAAGCTGGGCAAAAAGGTGTCTTTCAGCACCAGCATGAACGGATCGGTGCAAAACGGCTACTATAACTACCAGGACTACTCGGCGTTCAACTCGGCCTACTATTCGAGCAGGATGCTGCCCGTCTACAACGCCGACGGCAGCTATTATTACATCCCGCGCAGGGTGGAGGCCAGCGATAATCTCTACACCGGGTTCAACATCCTGAACGAATTCGACCGCAGCGGCCAGAAGATCGTCAACAAATCGTTCAACCTGACCGGCAGCATCAACTGGGAGATCGCCAAGGGCCTCAAGTATGTGGGTACGGCGTCCTACACTTCGTCGACCAACCTCCAGGAAAACTGGATCGAGGAAAAAACCTACTATACGGAAAACCTGCGCCTGAGCCGTTCGCCGCTGCTGCCCTCCGAAGGCGGCCTTTACAGCTCGGGCTACACCGACCAGTTCTCGTGGACGGTCCGTAACCAGGTCAACTACAACAGGACCTGGAACGACAAGCATATCCTGAACATCGACATAGGCCAGGAGGCCCGTTCGACGCAATACAGGGGCAGTTCGGGCGGCCAGTTCCCCGGTTACATGCGTGACCGCGGCGAATCGTTCGTATATTTCGACCCGTCGACCGTCAACAACAACCACTATTACGCCGCGATGAACCACTGGTTCGCAGGCCCCAACAATCCGGAGGCATTTCCCTCGATCACCAGCAAGGTGCGGAACAACCTCTCCTTCTACGGCACGTTCACCTATTCGTTCCGCAATCTATACAGTTTCAATTTCAACATGCGTAACGACGGGTCGAATCAGTTCGGCCAGTACAGGCGGGCCCGCTTCAACCCCACATGGTCGGTTTCGGGCCGCCTGAACCTGACCGACCTGGGCTGGCTGGGCAAGCGCGGCAGCGACCAGTTCGCATTCCGCATGTCGTACGGCTACAGGGGCAACGTGCCCAATGCGTCGCCCTACCTGCTGATCTCGAATCCCGTGCCCAACACGATCATGGACGAGAGGGTGGGCTATCTCCACGGCTTCCCCAACGGCAACCTCGACTGGGAACGCACCTCGACCGTCAACGCTGCATTCGATTTCAGTTTCATCAACAACCGGATCTCCGGTGCGGTGGACGGCTATTACAGCTATTCGAGCGACCTGCTCACCAACCGGATCATCTCGCTGGTGAACGGCCAGAAGAGCCGCCTGGTCAACAGCGGATCGGCGACCAACTACGGTGTCGAATTCAGTATCCGCACGGTGAATATCCAAACCAAGAAATTGCGCTGGAGCACATCGCTGACCGTTTCGACCAACCGGAACAAGATCACACGGGGCGAACAGTCCAATATCAACAACACCTACAACAGTTATCTGCAAGGGTCGGTCATCAAAGAGGGCCACAGCGTCGACGGATTCTACTCTTACATCTTCGCAGGCCTGGACGAGCGGGGTTTGCCGCGCTTCGACAACCTGACCGGCAACCCGAAGAACATGTCCCGCGACCGGATCTTCGAAACGATGTTCAGATTCGAAGGGTCGCGCTCGGCGCCGGTCTATGGCGGCTTTTCTACCGACCTGGACTACAGGGGCATCCGCATAAGGGCCAACCTGTCGTATAAATTCGGACATAAAGTGCGCCTGCTGCGGCTCTACGGCAACGGGAACCCGATCCCGATGCCCGAAACCAACATGCACGCGGCGTTCAACGACCGTTGGAGGCGGCCGGGCGACGTGACCGCCATTCCCGGACTGACCAACGAACAGCTGAACATGCTGTCGATGGACGACACCGCAATTCCTTCCGCCGACCGGTGGAAATACACGATGGTCGATAACGATTTCCAGATCGTGGCCCCTGCTTCGAACACCGCATGGTATATGTACGACTTCTCGGACATCCGCGTGGCCCGGGCCGATTTCATCCGCGTACGCGACATATCGGTGGGCTATATGCTGCCTGCCAGATGGACCGGCGGCCTGGGGATCAAAAGCGCACGGGTGGATTTCCAGGTGCAGAACGTAGGGGTGATCGTCTTCGACAAAAAACTGAAAGGACAGGATCCCGAGCAGGTCTACAGCGTCGGTATGCCCGCGCTGCCCGCCTATACGCTCAACATAGCCCTTGAATTCTAATGCGCCCCGGTTCAGAATTACCAATGACAAACGACAGAACGATGAAAAAGACAGCATACATATTCCTGATCGCCGCAGCGGCCGTTTTCTCGGCCTCCTGCTCCGATTTCCTGAAGGAAACCGACACCGACCTGGTCGTACCCCGCACGGTGGAACATTACCGGGCTATGCTTAACGGAGAGGCTTACCTCACCCTGGTCGACTATTTCTATACCGACCTGATGACCGACGACGTGACCGATATCCCCGGCGCCAATACCCAGAGCAAGAACAACTGGAAAAGCCTCTACACCTGGCAGCGCGACCTGGAATTGGACGGCAACGGCAAGGAAAACGCAGTCCTTAATTTTTCCTGGCTGCGCAATTACAAGCTGATCGCCATCCTGAACTACGTCATCGAAGAGATCGACCGGGCGGAAGGCGAGGCAGCCCAGAAAACATACCTCAAAGGTGAAGCCCATTGCCTGCGGGCCAAATGCTACCTGGAGCTGGTGAACCTCTACGCCAAGCATTACGATGCGGCTACGGCGGCGACCGACCTTGGGGTGCCCATCCGCCTGGGCATCGGCGTGGAGGACACGTATGTCCGCAGCACGGTGGCCGAAGTCTACCGGGTGATCGAGGAAGACCTGGCATTGGGCATCGAGCTGATGACCCAGAGCAAGGTCACCCGCACCCTCTGGAGCATGAACCCGCTGGCCGCCAAGTTGCTGCAATCGCGTGTGTACCTTTACAAACAGGAGCACCAGAAGTGTGTGGCGGCGTGCGACGAGCTGATCGAGCGTTCCGGACTGATGCTGTGGGACCTTCCCCGCAATACGTCCACCCAGTTCGTGAGTTTCGCCAACCCCGAGGTGATGCACACCTGGGGCCCTTACTCCAGCGTGGCCCCCAACAATTTCCCGGACATGTATTACGGCAGCGCCTTGCAGTACAAAGCCTCCGACGATCTGGTGAACCTGTTCCTGCGGGGGGACGCCAGGAAAAACACGGACGGTTCCGCCGTCGCCACATGCTATATCCAGACCGTGGCCGGATCGGGAGGCGCGATGATCCCGAAGAAAAGCGTGTCGCAGTTCACCACCCTGGGCGCCTTTACGTACCGCCTCGCGGAGGCTTACCTGAACCGTGCCGAATCGAATTTCTCCCTGGGCAACGAACAGGACGCCCTGGCCGACGTCACCGAGCTGGTCAGGCACCGCGTGAGCGACATTACCAAAGTGACGATCCCTGCGGAGGGAGCCTCGCTCCTTGGCTTCATCCGTGCGGAACGCCGCCGCGAGTTCTGCTTCGAAGGGTTGCGTTGGTACGACCTGAAACGCTGGACCGACCAGCGCCAGCCCATCAGCCACAGCTATTCCAGCGCCGACAATAACGGGGGCGTCATCGGTTCCGAAACCTACGTCCTGCTGGCCAACGACCCCAACTATATCCTGCCCATCCCGAAGGAAGAGATCGAGGGCAACAACGAATTGCTGATCCAGAACGACCGCTACGCCAAACGCCCGATACGCAATTAACCGCCTTTCATGCAGGCCAGAAACCATTAAACAGACATGACAATGAAAAAGATATTTCTTGCGATAGCCTGTGCGGCCCTGTGGGTTTCGTGCAGCGATGAGAACACCCCTCCGGCCCCGGCCCCGGAACACAACCGGCTCGAGGATATCGTCGACCTGTCCTACCCGCTCATCAAAGAGTACCACGATAATTACGGTACCTATATCCTCTACGATTTCGATTTCATGAAGGATTTCGCCTACCAGTTCGAGCAGGCGGGCTCGTGGCGTGCGGCCGAGGTCCAGATGCTGGAGCCCGGCGACGTACAGGGGGCGCTCGACTACCTGGAAAACGAGTTCTTCCCCTACTACCTCGAACAGGTCGAGAACGAGGGGGGCGTGATGGCCGATACCTATTTCCGTGAGTCCGGCCTGCCGCGCAAGATCCTCCTGTGCAAGGAGATCGTCGCCGGCACCCTGGGCATCACCAACGTCGAAGGCACCGACCCGGTCTACCACGACGTTACGGCCAGCGTCAACAGTTTCGCCATCTCGCGCCTCGATGCCCAATCGCTCTCCGACATGTACAATTCGGCAACCCGGAAGAAAGAGTTCAGGAACAACATCCATTATATGTTCCTGGCCGGCTATCTGAGCAACGCCAAGCACATCGAGCTGGCGGACATGGATTTCTATAAGGTCAGCCAGGTGTTCTACGGCACTTCGCTCTCTTCGGATCCCCAGGTCAAGGATTATTACGAGCGGGGCTTCATCAGGGCCGTCAGCCTTTCCCCGTCCGCCGCGTACCCTTTGCCCAACATAGACCTGAGGCATTACCTGTATGAACTGATCAACCTGACCCCGGAACGCGTCACCACGCTGAAGGCCTACCCCAGGATCAGGACCAAGTCGACGGCCCTGGTGAAATGCCTGACCCGGATCGGGGTGGACATCCTGACGCTCAACCCGGAGATTAAAAACCTGATTAACTAATTCCAAACGGATTCCGCGATGAAAAAGATTATTATGACATACGGTTTTGCGGTATTGTCGGCCGCAGCGGCGCTTCTGTCCTGCAAGAGCGAGCCGGAACTGCCCGCGCCCAAGTTCCATTTCCAGGATGACGTGAACGAGATCACCGTGCGCCGGGACACGATCACCGGATACCAGATCAACGCCGACATCGACATTCCCAACGGCGGGCAGAAGCTCGTCGTCATCAACGGCTTCACCTACGAGGAGATCGAAACCATCCCGATCCAGGGCGAAACGTACAAGCTGCGCTATCCCGTCGATTTCACCGAGATCGACGCCGACACGACCTTCGCCTACCTGTTCAAGGTGATCGACAATACGGGACGCACGTTCAACGATGCTTTCGCGATCCACATGCTGCGGTCGTGGCACCCGGAGGTCAAATTCCCCAGGAACGAATTCGCGACCTGGTACGAGAACTATCCCGTTATTGCCGATATCTCCACCGGATTCAACGACATCCGCACGATCAGGGTGACGCGGGGAGGCGCCACGCTGCTCGAGGTCGACGGCGAAACGCTGGCGGACTCTTCGAAGTACGCGCTCAACCTGCCCGTCGATCTGGCGATGGGCGACAACGAAATTACGGTACACGTGGAGGACATCCGCGACCAGTCGGTCGACGAGGTGCTGAAGGTCAGCCGGATCGCCGTTCCGAATCTGAAGATCGAAAGATTTCTGTCTATCGCCCCGCCCACTCCCAACGGGGTGGTCACGACGACCTATGTGTATACCTATGACGAGGAAGACAGGGTGTCCTCCATCTCCTCGACCAGCAATGCTGCGTACCCGACCGTGACGAACATGACCTTCTACTATAATGCGGACAGGCCGTCCCAGATCGACTCGATCTATTACGACGCCGGGGGCACCACGTATACCGGCACCGTATTCACCTATGACAGCAATGCTGAACTGACCAAAATGGAAAACTGGACCAAACGCAAAACCGGCGGTTATTATCAGGCCCCTGCGGAGAGGGTGAACCAGATTATCTATACGGACGGGCGGATCACCCGCTATTATGGCGGAAGCCGGACGATCGACGCTTATTACGTCCCGCTGTTCGGCACCCAGGTATTGGGCGATGTCCTGGCCACGGTTACAGGTGCGTCCAGGGATGTCTATACCTTCCGGGAAAAGATCCACAACCCGTTCTGTTTCCCGGCGCTCCCGCCGATCTCTAACCTGCCCAACGCCGCCCAGATCAATTACATGGCCATCCCTTTCATGCCTTTCAATAAAGTCCGCTACAGCGATAAGGACAGCGATACGGCAACCGAGAGGGGCCAGTATGGCGTGGACCTGGACGAATACGGGCGGGTGAAGACCTTCAGGCAGAATGAATATTCGAATAAGTGGACCCTCACGACCTTCGAGTTCTACTACCTGCCGTAACACCGTACGTTACATTCAAATAAAATGATAAAAATGAAAAAATTATTGATCGCACTCTTCCTGCTGGCACCGGCCCTGGCCGGCGCCCAGGGAGTGAATTTCAGGCACGGGAATTTCGACCAGGCGCTGCAGGAGGCCGTGAAGAAGGACATGATGGTGTTCGTCGATTTCTATGCCACATGGTGCGGGCCCTGCAAGAAGGCCGACCAGGAAGTGTTCAAAAACGACTCGCTCGCCGTGTTCTTCAATACGCATTTCATCTGCGTGAAGATCGACCTGGAAACCCCCGAGGGCAAGCAATTCCAGGAACGCTACTCCGTTACCTCCCTTCCTTCCTTCCTTTTCATCCGGCCCAACGGCGAAGTGGCCGTCCGGGAAGGCGGCTATGGGTCGCCCCAAAAGTTGATGGACCAGGCGCACCTGGGCTACCAGCTCAAGGATGCGGTCAGCGAACAAGAGAAGATGGATCAGGCCTACCGCAGCCATAAATACGACCGCGACACCACCTTCCTGAAGCGCTATATGAGGCTCATGGAGAAGAACGGGCTCGACCTGCACCCCGTGCTGGAACAGTACGTCGTCCTGCAGGAATCGTTGGGCGTGCCGACTTCCGCGATCTTCGACGGGATGTTCGAATTCCGCCGCGGCCTCCGCCTGGGCGGCCATGGGGAAAGGATCTTCCTCCTCAGCGAAGACACCTGGATCGCCGCCGACTCCGCCTTCCGCCAATCGGTCAAGTACCGTTACGTGGTATCGGACCTTTCGAAATACACTTATGAGTACGCTACTAAAACGCGGAATTATGACCTGATGGTCGCCTCGCTCGATTTCATGAAGCGGTATTCCGGCCAGGAGGTCAACAAGGCCACCCTCACGCTCGACTATTTTGCGGCTATCGGCGACGGCGACGGCTACAAGAAACTGGCCGGGCCCTACCTGGACAGCTTGTACAAGGCTACCGATTTCGAAGCGATCAAACAAAAAGACAGGACCGGCCTGGAAAACCTCGCCAAACGGATGGAAGAGCGCAAAGCCACCGGCAGCATAGACGACCACGGCATAAAAATGAGTTACCTGGCCACGAATAACCGCAGCCTGGGCAACCGGACGGGCTACCTGCTGAGCACCTACGCTGGTCACTACCTGCGTTTCGCACGGGATAGGCAGGAGGCTGCCTCGATGCTGCCCTACCTGAAAAAGGCTGTCGAACTGGCCTCTTTCAATCCGATCTACCTGAACAACTATGCCGACGGCCTCTACATGAGCGGCGACCGCAAGCAGGCGATCGAGTTGAAAAAGAAAGCCGTCGCCATGGACGAATCGATGAGCCAGCGGAGCGATGTGGTGAAGAACCTGAACAACATGGAAAACAACAAGCCCCTCGAATTCCTGTAGCCCCCGGGCCGCATGAACCCTCCGGCAGAAGCCCCGGCCATGCGGCCGGGGCTTTTTCAGACGGTTCCGGAAGGGGCGGACGCTGTTTTTTCACATGCGGCGGAAGCAGGGCCGCACTTTTTTCGTACCTTTGCCGCCCTATATAATTTCATCAGATGCAGAAAATACGCAACATCGCCATTATCGCCCACGTAGACCACGGGAAAACAACCCTGGTGGATAAAATGATCCTGCAGGGCAACCTGTTGCGCGAAGGCTCGTCCACGGGCGAGCTGATCATGGACAACAACGACCTGGAACGCGAACGCGGGATCACGATCCTTGCCAAGAACGTTTCGGTCAAATACAAAGATTACAAGATCAACATTATAGACACGCCAGGCCACTCCGATTTCGGGGGTGAGGTCGAGCGCGTGCTCAACATGGCCGACGGGGTGCTGCTGCTGGTGGACGCTTTCGAGGGGACCATGCCCCAGACCCGTTTCGTGTTGCAGAAGGCGCTCGCGCTGGGCAAAAAACCGGTGGTGGTCATCAACAAGGTCGATAAGCCCAACTGCCGTCCCGAGCAGGTGCACGAAGAGGTCTTCGACCTGATGTTCACCCTCGACGCCACCGAGGAACAGCTCGACTTCAAGACCATCTACGGTAGCGCCAAGCAGGGCTGGATGTCGCATGTGGCCACTGAGCGCACCTCGGACATCACCCCGCTGCTGGATACGATCATCGACGAGATCCCGGAGCCTGCCGTGGTGGAGGGCACGCCGCAGATGCTGATCACCTCGCTGGAATATTCGCCCTACGTGGGCCGCATCGCCGTGGGTAAGATCACGCGCGGCGAACTGCGCTCCGGGCAGAACGTCACCCTGGCCAAACGCGATGGGGTGACCTTGCAAAAGACCCGCATCAAGGACCTGATGGTCTTCGACGGGCTGGGCAAGGCAAAGGCCGAACGCGTGCAGTGCGGCGAGATATGCGCCCTGGTGGGTATCGACGGCTTCGAGATCGGCGACACGATCTGCGACTACGACAACCCCGAACCGCTCGAACCGATCGCCATCGACGAGCCGACGATGAGTATGCTCTTCACGATCAACGACTCGCCGTTCTTCGGCCGCGACGGCAAGTTCGTCACCTCGCGCCACCTCAAGGAGCGCCTCGACCGCGAGCTGGAGAAAAACCTCGCGCTGCGCGTCGAGCCCGGCGCCACGGCCGACAGTTTCGTGGTCTTCGGCCGCGGCGTGTTGCACCTGTCGGTGCTCATCGAAACCATGCGCCGCGAAGGTTACGAATTGCAGGTGGGCCAGCCCCGCGTCATTATCAAGGAGATCGACGGCAGGAAATGCGAGCCGATCGAGGACCTGACGATCGACCTGCCGGAAGAATACGCGGGCCGTGCGATCGAGATGGTGACCAAACGCCGCGGGGTGATGCTCAACATGACCTCCGTGGCTGACCGTACCCGCCTCGAATTCGAGATCCCCTCGCGCGGGATCATCGGCCTGCGCAGCAACCTGCTGACCGCCACGGCCGGCGAGGCCGTCGTGACGCACCGCCTGCGCGGTTTCGAGCCCATGCGCGGCGAGATCGAGATGCGTATCAACGGCTCGCTGATCGCCATGGAAACCGGCCAGGCCTATGCCTACGCCATCAATAAGCTGCAGGACCGCGGGCGCTTTTTCGTCGAACCGGGCGACGAGATCTACTGCGGACAGGTCGTCGGCGAAAGCACCCGCTCCGACGACATGACCCTCAACCTGACCAAGAGCAAGAAACTCACCAACATGCGCGCCAGTGGCTCGGATGAGAAAACGAGTATCGCTCCCGCCGTGCTCTTTTCGCTGGAAGAGGCCCTGGAATATATCAAGGAGGACGAATACGTCGAAGTGACGCCCAAAACAATGCGTCTGCGCAAAATCCTCCTCGATGAAAACGACCGCAAAAGGCAGAATAAATCTTAGCAGAAAAGAGGCAAAAGGCAAGCGCATGGATTAAGGCACTTCGCGACGAGTGGTGTAAATAACGTGGGTTGCGCGTAAGGAATCGAGTGATGTGTTTGTTTTCCGGCATCAAATTTCGGGATTTCTCAAGCACGACTCGCATGAACGGCTTCTGCTGAATCCGCATGGGTACTGAAAACCCCACCCCTGCCCGTCCGTTGGCTTCGCCCTCCTCCTTCGCGCCCCGGCCATTCAAACAAGTTTGATGGCGCCCGGCTTGGCGTCGGTTGACAGGGGCGGGCTTGCAAATGGCTATCAATAGCGATTGGGCCATTGGAAGGAAGAGTTGCTTAAACGCAACTCAAGTTAAATGTAGTGCAAATCACAAAAACAGAAAACCGCAATGATTAATAATCAAATCATTGCGGTTTTTCTTGTGCCCAGAACAGGAGTCACAGAATCAAAAACTGCCAGAAACATCAAATTCAAAATAATTTTGTATATTATTGATATATTGAATAATACAATCGTTTTTGATCGAGTTTGATAGGGTTCTATTTTTGGTGCTTTTCCAAAATGTGGCCAAAATGTGCCCACGGGACTATTGTTTATTACACAATATCAACTACCTTTGAATTGTCAGAAAAATCAAAGGTAAAATGGGCAAGACATACTACTCGCTTTCCAGGGAAACCAACGCCACCGGGGAATCGCATCCATATGCGCGTATATGTCGGGCGGGACAATCGCTTCAGGGTTGGCGCAGGCATTTGGATCGACCACGGGCGCTGGGGCAAAAAGAATGAAATAAACGTACCGCTGTCTCCCGGCCCGGAGCGTGACGACCTGCTCGAAAAGAAAGCTAAACTTCAGGCGCT
>JAVBNK010000144.1:0-5930 GCA_031551595.1 Rikenellaceae bacterium
CCAACGCAGGCAGGCTTCCGCTGAGGAACAGGTCCAATTTATCGGCCAGCGCGGGATTTTCCTTGCGCCATGCGGCCTCCTCGGCGCGGCGTGCGGCCATCCGGCGCCGCAGCTCGCCGCGGCGGGTTTCGTAGAGTTCCAGGCTTTCGGGGAAAACGGCGAACGGATCGTCCGCATTACCGCCCAGGTTGCGCACCGTGCCCGCGAAGTCGCATCCGGCGGCAGACAACGGTTGGCCGTGGGTCGACACGCGGTGTTCGTATGACTCGCCCTGCGGGCCTACCGCACCCTTAGCCATCACCGTACGGCCGATGATCAGCGTCGGGCGCTCCGTTTCGGCATGGGCCTTACGCAGCGCCTCGCGGAGTTGATGTGCGTTACTTCCCTCCACATCGATCACATGCCACCCCCACGCACGGTATTTGGCCGCCACATCCTCGTCCGACACCTCGTCCACACGCGTCGAGAGCTGTACGTTGTTCGCATCGTAGAACATGATCATGTTCTTCAGCCCGAGGTGGCCGGCGATGCGTCCCACGCCCTGCGAAATTTCGTCCTGCACGCCGCCGTCCGAAATATAGACATAGGTTTTATGGGCCATCCACTCGCCGAAACGCTCCACAAGGAACCGCTCGGCGATCGCCGCACCCAGCGCCATCGCATGGCCCTGGCCCAGCGGGCCGGACGTGTTCTCCACGCCGTGCGCCGGATCGGCCTCGGGGTGTCCGGGGGTGATGCTGCCCCACTGCCGGAAATTTTTCAGATCGTCCACCGAGTAGTGCCCCGCAAGGCACAGTACCGAATAGAGCATCGGCGACATGTGGCCCGGGTCGAGGAAAAAGCGGTCGCGATGGGCATACGCCGCATCGTCCGGATCGTAGCTGAGAAACTCCGAATAGAGCACGTTCGCAAAATCGGCGCCCCCCATCGCTCCGCCCGGATGTCCCGATTTGGCTTTCTCGACCATGGCCGCCGACAAAATGCGGATATTGTCCGCCGCCCTCTGTGTCAGATCTTTCATCTATAGTATAGTTTTGGTTTTTTCACTCCCGCAAATGTACGACAATCGCCACAGATTCCCAACAAATGCCCCCACATCTTTACCCTCCGTCCGAAAGCACCTGACTGGCAATTTCAGGAAAACGGCAGGGGTTTCGATAAAATTATATAATTTTGTAATTCACCCAAAAACACAACCCGGACCTATGAGAACGTTAGGCAACATCTTATGGCACTTCCCCCTGCTGGGGTTCATCCGCGCACTGGCCTACCTGGTCAGCGGATGCCTCTGCTGCCTGACGGTCCTGCTGATTCCGGTCGGGCTCGGTTGGTTCCAACTGGCGAAGTATTATTTATTGCCTTTCGACCGCGCCATCGTGACCCGCGAGGAATTGGCCATGATCTCGGGGCAGCCTTATAAGTCCGACGAATTCATGTCCATTCTGAACGTCATCGCACGCATCCTATATTTCATTCCGGGCTGCGTGGCCGTCGTCGCGGCAGCCGTCGCCATGGTCGGACAATTCATCTCCCTGATAGGCATCCCGGCCGGATTGGTCGAATCACGTATCCTGCGCGTATATTTCAATCCGGTCAAGAAAATATGCGTACCGCGCGAAGTGGAGGATCACATCAAAGCGCTCAAGGCACAAACCGTCGCAGCAAAATACGCCACCCCTCCAGCGTACCGCGCCCCGGCCCAGGACGCTTCCCCCGCCTGCTCCCCGGAAACCGGATACCGCAGCGACGCGCAGCCAGGCGCACCGGCGACGGATGCGTCAATGACGGACACACGGACAACGGATGCACCGGCAACCCCGGAAAACCTGCTGGCCCGCACGGCCGGCACGCTGCGGGGATATACTCCCGGCATTTCGCTGGTGGCCGGCGTAGCCGTCATCTACCTCTTTAATCTTATATACAGCCTTTCGCCCCTTTTAAGGCTGATGGATAATGCGCACCTGCTGCCTCACACCATAGGGGCCGGACTGATGACCGTGGGGCTGGTCAGCCTGGCATCGCGCAGCCACGGCACGAACCGGATCATATCGGCCGTACTCGGAATAGCCGTCGCCGTACCGGCCTTATTGATGGTCATCCGGTCCGCAGGCATGCATTTAGGCTTCGACCATACGCTCTATATCATCCTGGGCATTGTAGGCACGGTATGCAGCCTGGCCATTGCGGGGATGATGATCGTCGGGCTTGCCGGTACGAAAAACAGGCTGATGCAATACGGATGTGCGCTGTTACTGGCCACGGCGGCCCTTGAGATACTCTGCGGTTTCATAAGCCCCACGCTGAATTATTCGCCCATCCGCCACATTCTCCTGCTTGTCGCCGCCCTCGCCGGATGGGCGTTCTTCACCGCCGCCATGTACGAAGAGTCGCGCCGCGACAACAACACGCTTCGCTAAGCGCACCCGAATCCACATAAAAATCCCCGCCGAATAAGATCGGCGGGGATTTTTCATGCCCGGGAACCGGGATAGTATTAACCTTTCTTGGTGGTCGTGCTTTTGGCCACGGCCTTCTTGGCGCCCGAAACTTTCGGGGCGGAAGCCTTGGCGACAGGCTTTTTGGCGGCAGCGGCGGGCTTTTTAGCAGCCGAAGCTTTCTTGGCCGCAGCTTTAGCCGCAGCTTCGGGAGCTTCCGCACCTTCAGCCTGTACGCCTTCCGCCGCAGCGGTTGCGGGTTTGGCTGCACCGCTGCGCGAACGGCGCGTGCGTGCTTTGGCCACCGGAGCTGCACCGGCCACGTAGTTCTCGTTGAAGTCCACCAGTTCGATGATACACATCTCAGCGGCGTCGCCCAGACGGAAACCCGTGCGCAGGATGCGGGTGTAACCGCCCGGACGGTCGGCGATCTTCGGGGCGATCACGCGGAACAGTTCGGTCACCGCGTGTTTGTCCTTCAGGTACGAGAATGCGATACGGCGCGAGTGGGTCGTATCCTCTTTCGATTTGGTGATGATCGGCTCCACGAAGATACGCAGGGCTTTTGCCTTGGCCACGGTGGTTTCGATACGCTTGTGCGCGATCAGCGAGCTTGCCATGTTCGAAAGCATCGCTTTACGGTGAGCGCTCTGGCGGCCCAGGTGATTGAATTTCTTGTTATGTCTCATGATTCAGAAACTGTTTTGGATTTGTCATGAAACTATTTTTGAATTATTCCCGAGTGATTTCCCCGACAAATTCCGCAGGCATAGCCCCTCTGTGTAGAGGAAATTTGCCGGGAAAATCGCCGGAAAGGATCATAAAGAGTGAAGTGGATAAATTCAAAACAGTTTCTTTAGTCTTTGTCAAGTTTGTAGGGTGATACATCCATGCCGAAGTGCAGGTTCAGCGACGTGAGCAGTTCATCGAGTTCCGTCAGCGACTTTTTGCCGAAGTTGCGGAACTTGAGCAGGTCGTTGCGGTTGAAACGCACCAGGTCGCCTACCGTATCCACCTCGGCGGCCTTCAGGCAGTTCAGCGCACGCACCGAAAGGTCCTGGTCCGAGAGTTTGGTCTTCAGCAACTGGCGCATGTGGAGCACGTCCTCATCGAATTCCTCGCTCGAGGTGCTCTCCTCCATGTTCAGCGTGATCTTCTCGTCCGAGAAGAGCATGAAGTGGTGGATCAGTATCTTGGCAGCCTCCTTAAGGGCCTCTTTCGGATGGATCGAGCCGTCGGTGGTGATCTCCAGGTTGAGTTTCTCGTAGTCGGTCTTCTGCTCGACGCGGTAGTTCTCGATCGAGTACTTCACGTTCTTGATCGGGGTGTGGATCGAGTCGATGGGCAGCAGCCCGAATTCGGCATCGGCCGGGCGGTTCTCCTCGGCGGCGATATATCCGCGCCCCTTGCCGATCGTCAGGTCGATCTGCAGTTTCGTTTCGGGCGAAAGGCGGCAGATCACCAGCTCGGGGTTGAGCACCTTGAAGCCGGACAGGAAATTGGATATATAACCGGCCGTTAGCTCCGACTGTCCCGCAACGTTCACGGTCACTTTTTCCGCGTCGGTATTTTCGACCGTGCGGATAAAGCGTACCTGTTTGAGGTTGAGGATAATGTCGATCATCCCTTCCATAACGCCGGGGATGGCTGCAAACTCATGGTCTACGCCACTCACCTTGACCGTCGTGATCGCATAACCCTCCAGCGAGGAGAGCAGGATACGGCGCAAGGCATTTCCGATCGTCATCCCGAACCCGGGTTCCAACGGACGGAATTCGAATTTCCCGAAGTTGGACGTCGATTCGAGCATTATGACCTTCTCAGGCCTCTGGAATGCTAATATTGCCATAATATTATTTGGTTGTCTGTGGCGTTAATTACTACTTGGAGTACAATTCGACGATGAGTTGTTCCTTGATATTCTCGGGAATATCCGCACGCTCGGGACGCGCCATGAACTTACCGGTCATCGCTGCGCCGTCCCAGTCGAGCCAGGCGTAGCGGCTGCGGCTGTTGCCGTGCAGCGAATCCTGGATCACCTCGAGGCTCTTCGATTTCTCGCGCACGCCGACCGTATCGCCGACCCTGAGGCTGTACGACGGGATGTTGACCACTTCGCCGTTGACGGTGATGTGGCGGTGCGACACCAACTGGCGAGCGCCGGCACGCGTCGGGGCGATGCCCAGGCGGTACACCACGTTGTCCAGGCGGCATTCGAGCAGTTTGAGCAGGTTCTCACCCGTGATACCGCCCACGCGGGCAGCCTCTTCGAACGTCTTGCGGAATTGTTTTTCCAGCACGCCGTACGTGGCTTTCGCCTTTTGCTTTTCGCTCAGCTGGGTACCGTACTCCGAAACTTTTTTACGTTTGCGGGCCATACCGTGTTGTCCGGGAGGGTAGTTTTTCTTTTCCAGAACTTTGTCCGCCCCGAAGATAGCCTCGCCGAACTTACGGGCTATTTTTGTCTTTGGTCCAATATATCTTGCCATTGTCTTTGTTGTTTAACTTTTTTTGAAATCGTTTTTCGTTACTGTCCATGCATATTCGCCTTAAACCCAAGCTTTCCCATGATGCGGCTTCCCGCTTTCATCTTCCGGCCTCCATACGATGCAGCCCCTGTTTTCGCCTTACGGCTTTGTTTCACAGCTCCACATCCTGTTTTCCGGGCCGGTACGATGCGGTTCCCCGCCCCGATTTCCGGCCCCGGCGAATATCCCCGGCCTCCTTACACGCGGCGGCGGTTGGGCGGACGGCAACCGTTGTGCGGAAGCGGCGTAACGTCAACTATTTCAAGCACTTCGATACCTGCGCCGTGGAGCGTGCGGATGGCCGACTCGCGGCCTGCGCCCGGGCCCTTCACATAGACGCGCACCTTGCGCAGACCCATGTCATAGGCGACTTTGGCGCAATCCTGCGCTGCGGTCTGGGCTGCGTAGGGGGTATTTTTCTTCGAGCCGCGGAAACCCATTTTACCTGCCGAGCTCCAGCTGATCACCTCACCCACCTCGTTGGTCAGGGTGACGATCACGTTGTTGAAAGTCGAGTGCACATGGGCCATACCCTGCGCGCCGACCTTAACAACTTTCTTTTTAACTGTTCCTGTCTTTTTTGCCATAACTCATGCAGATTACTTGGTTGCTTTCTTCTTGTTAGCGACTGTTTTCTTGCGTCCTTTGCGGGTACGGGCGTTGTTTTTCGTGCTCTGCCCGCGGACCGGAAGGCCGAGGCGGTGGCGGATCCCGCGGTAGCAGCCGATGTCCATCAGTCGTTTGATATTGAGCTGCACCATCGAGCGGCATTCGCCTTCCACTTTGTAGCCGCCGTCGGCGATCGCCGCACGGATCGCAGCCACCTGCGCATCGTTCCACTCCTGTACCTTGATATTGGGATCCACTCCGGCTGCGGAGAGGATCTTCTGGGAAGTGCTGCGGCCGATCCCGTAGATATAGGTCAGGCCGATCTCGCCGCGTTTGTTTTTGGGTAAGTCTACACCAA
>JAVBNK010000187.1:0-15653 GCA_031551595.1 Rikenellaceae bacterium
GCATTGATGTTGGCCTCGGCACTCTCGGCACCCATCTTCTTCTCGGTGGCGAATACGCGCAGGCCGAATTTCTCTTTCAACTCGGCCTGATTGCCGGCTGCGATGTCGGTGGCGTATTTCAGGTCGGGACGCTCCGTAAGGACCTTCACCATACCTTCCTCGTCGATCACCTCCTTGCGGGCCGTGTTCACCAGCGTACCGCCTTTGGGCATCAGCTTGAGCAGGTCGTAGCCGATCGACTTGGCGGTCTGCGGCGTAGCGGGGATGTGCAGCGACACGTAGTTGCTTTTCGAGTAGAGTTCCTCCACCGAATCCACGGCCCACACGTCATCAGCCTTAAAAATTCCCTTGTCGGCCACGAACGGGTCGAACGCCAGCACTTTCATGCCCAGCGCCTTGCCCGCACGGCCCACCAGGCGGCCTACGTTGCCGTAAGCGTGGATGCCCAGCGTTTTGCCGGCCAGTTCGGTGCCGGTGCCCGGGGTGAACTGGTTGCGGGCCATAAAGACCATCATGCCGATGGCCAACTCGGCCACGGCGTTGCTGTTCTGGCCCGGGGTGTTCATCACCACGATGTTTTTCGCGGAGCAAGCCTCCAGGTCGACGTTGTCGTAACCGGCGCCGGCACGCACCACGATCTTCAGTTTCGGCGCGGCGGCCACCACTTCGGCGGTCACCTTGTCGCTGCGGATGATCAGCGCGTCGGCATCGGCCACAGCCTTCAACAGGTCGGCCTTGTCGGCGTATTTTTCGAGCAGCGCCATTTCATAGCCTGCGTCCTTGATGATCTTTTCGATACCGTCCACTGCAGCCTTGGCAAATGGTTTCTCGGTAGCTACCAATACTTTCATCGTTTCAAATAATGAATGAAACGTCGTGGCCTTCTCGACTTTACGCGGTTGTAGCGTTACGAAAACAGCCACGGCGTCAACTTATTTTACGTAGATCTTTTCGAACTCCTGCATGCATTTCACCAGGGCCTCGACGCTCTCTTTCGGGAGGGCGTTGTAGGTCGACGCACGGAAACCGCCCACCGAACGGTGGCCTTTGATGCCCACCATGCCGGCTTTCTTGGCGTAGTCCATGAAGGCCTCTTCATGCTGCTCGAAGCCTTTGTTCATCACGAATCAGATGTTCATCAGTGAACGGTCTTCCTTGTCCACCGTACCCACGAACATCGGGTTGCGGTCGATCTCGTTGTAAAGGATCGCCGCATTTTCGACGTTGATCTTGTGCATGGCGTCGATACCGCCGATCGACTTGATCCATTTCAGCATTTCGACCATTACGTAGATCGAGATCACGGGAGGCGTGTTGTACATCGAACCTTCCTTGATGTGGTTGCGGTAGTCGATCATCGACGGCAGGGCGCGCTCGACCTTACCCAGAACGTCTTCGCGTACGATCACGAAGGTGCAGCCCGCGGTACCCACGTTCTTCTGTGCGCCGCCGTAGATCAGGGCGTACTTGCTGATGTCCACGCGACGGCTCATGATGTCCGACGACATGTCGGCCACCAGGTTCACCGGGCTGTCCATATCCACATGGATCTCCGAACCGTAGATGGTGTTGTTGGTGGTGATGTGGAAATAGTCGGCGTCCTTGGGGATGGTGTAGCCCTTGGGGATGTAGCAGTAGTTGCGGTCTTTCGACGAAGCGACCATTTCCACCTCGCCGAACAGCTTGGCTTCCTTGAGCGCCTTGCTGGCCCACACGCCGGTATCGAGATAGGCGGCCTTCTTGTTCATGAGGTTGAAAGGAACCTGCATGAACTGCAGGCTGGCGCCGCCGCCCAGGAACAGGACGTGGTAGTTGTCAGGAATATTGAGCAACTCTTTCCACAGTGCGCGGCACTCGTCCATCACGGCTTCCCACTCTTTGGTGCGGTGCGATACTTCGAGGACGGACAAACCGGTGGTGCCGAATTCCTTCACAGCTTTAGCCGTAGCTTCGAATACTTCCTGGGGCAGGATGCAGGGACCTGCGCCGAAATTGTGTTTTTTCATAATCTATTAAGTGTTTTAAGAAGTTTTTCGTCAACCCCACAAAGATAAGACTTTTTTGCAAACAAGGGGTCGTCCGGCATGAATATTTTCATTACCGGACATCATTGCCTTTCAAATCATAAGTATCAGGGCGGAAATGCATATCCGGCCGCAAGGATTATTCCTTTTTGAGGACGACCACAACCACGCCTTTGGCCGCCGGGGGGCCAAATAAAGCGACTGCAGAGCTATCCTTCAGGACGGTGAGGCTCTTGATCCTGTCGGGGGTGATACGACGAACCGTTTCCTCCGGTACGATCCTTCCGTCAATCACGTACAATGGTTTGGGAGCCCCGGACTCAAGGGTTGCGGTCGTTTTGCCCGATGGCGCATCCCGCGGGGGATCGATACGGGCAGCGTCCTGTCTTGCGGTGCCCTCTTTAAGAACGGCCACAACCACTCCATGGGCAGCACAGGGACCGTACAGGGCGACGGCAGAACTATCCTTCAGGACGGTAAGGCTCTCGACCTTGTTTGCATCCAATTTTTTAAATGTTTCTTCCGGCACGATCCGTCTGTCAACTACAAATAACGGTTTGGAGGTAGAATCGGGACACGACCGGCCCGCCAATAATCGCGGCATGGAATTGCTTCCGGGCTTCGATGGGACGGCTTTCTCCGCCTGTGCCTGGCAAAGGGCAAACGAAAGCAGGGCTACGGTAAAACACAATACGCCTTTTCTCATCTCTCGTAAGATTAAGGGTGTAAGTCCAATGTTTTCAAAGTTACTCTATTTTCAGAACAAACAAGCAGTTTTTCATTTTTTTGGTCTATTTTTGCGTTCTCAATCGCACCATTATGGTAAAATCGATGACCGGCTACGGAAAAGCCGAAACCGAAATCAACGGCAAACGCATCTCGGCCGAAATACGTTCACTGAACAGCAAGCAACTCGACCTCGGACTGCGTATGCCGCAGATATACCGCCCCTACGAGCACGAAATACGTTCGCGCATCGCCAAAACCGTCCAGCGCGGCAAGGTCGATTTCTACATCTCGGCCGCCAGCGACGCCACCGCCCAGGCAGCCATCAATACCGACCTTTTCGACGCCTATTTTGCCCAGTTGAACCACCTCTGCGTCCGCAACGGCATGAAACTCCAGGGCGGCAGCGACGTGGCGCAGGCAATGGCCTTTTCGACCATCCTGCGTATGCCCGACGTGGTGTCGTCCGACTGCTCGGAAATCCCCGAAGAAGAGCAGGAGGCGCTGATGCGTGCCGTGGACCTGGCGATCGGGGGCCTCGAGGCTTTCCGTGCGCAGGAAGGGCGCGAACTGATGGCCGACCTGCTGGCGCGGGTGGACCGTATCCGCGCCTTGAAAGAGAGTGTGGAGCCATACGAAAAACCGCGCGTGGAGCTTTACCGCAACCGTATCCGCGAGAATATCGCCTCGATGAACATCCCGGTAGACAGCAACCGCCTGGAGCAGGAAATGATCTTCTACATCGAAAAGCTGGACATTACCGAAGAAAAGGTGCGCCTGGAAAACCACTGCAAATATTTCCGCGAGGTAGCCGCCGGCGAGGAGAGCGCAGGACGCAAACTCGGCTTCATCGCCCAGGAAATGGGACGCGAGATCAACACCCTCGGATCGAAAGCCAACGACGCCGATATCCAGAAGATCGTCGTTGAAATGAAGGATGAACTGGAGAAGATCAAAGAACAAATACTCAATATATTGTAACCGATGGGCGCAGGAGGGTGCATGGGTAAGCTGATTATACTTTCCGCCCCTTCGGGTGCGGGGAAAACGACCATCGTGCGCCGTTTGCTGCAACGCTTCCCGGACCTCGAATTCTCGGTGTCGGCCACCAGCCGTGCACCCCGGACGGGCGAGCGGGACGGGGTGGATTACTATTTCCTTTCGCCCGCCGAGTTCAGGGCACGCGCCGCCCGGGGAGAATTCATCGAATGGGAAGAGGTTTACGAAGGGCTGTGCTACGGCACGTTACGCTCGGAAATCGACCGCATCTGGGCGAAGGGCCATACGGTGGTCTTCGATGTGGATGTGAAGGGAGGCATTAACCTCAAGCGGCTTTTCGGTGAGTGTGCGCTATCGCTGTTCATCATGCCGCCGTCGATCGAAGAGTTGCGCAACCGGCTCGTGGGACGGGGGACCGATGCGCCCGAAACGATCGACCGCCGGGTGGCCAAAGCCGGGATGGAAATCGCCGACAACGTCCATTTCGACCGCGTGGTGGTGAACGACGACCTTGAGCGGTCGGTCGCGGAAGTGACCCTCTCGCTTGAAAAATTCCTGTACGAAACGGTTTGAATTTTACTGTCGAGTAAAATTACGGGCAATTCCGGGATAATTTTTCAGCGCCGCACGAGGCGGGTAGGGGTGTCCTGCGGAAGGAGGGCTGCGCGATAACCGACGCCCGAAGCATGAACAGAAGCCGTAAACGGCCTCTGCCATGCAAGCAGCAGGAAAACGGGATCAAAGGGGCTCGGAAGATCCATATAGTGTTGGACGAATAAATTTTAAACATGTTATAACGTGCGGGATACGGTTTTATACTTCGGTTCTTATAACCCCGTGCACCGCGGACACATCGAGGTGGCACGATACGTGGCCGGCTTGGGCCCGGGCGAAGTGTGGATGGTCGTGTCGCCGCGCAATCCCCTCAAGGACCTTGAAGAACTGGCTCCGGACGAAGACCGGTTGCGCATGGTCGAAATTGCGGTTGAAACGGCGGAAAACCAGCTCATAAAGGCTTGTGGCATAGAATTTGGACTTCCCAGGCCGTCGTACACCATCGACACGTTGCGCGAGCTCGGGAAGCGCTGTCCCGACCGCAGGTTCACGGTCCTGGCCGGATCGGACATCCTCGGGGAATTCCACCGCTGGAAGGATCACCAGGCCATCCTGGACGACTACGGACTGATGGTTTACCCCCGGCCCGGGTCGTCGACCGAAGGATTTGCAGGCCGTGTGAAAGTATTGGAGAACGCCCCGCCATTCGATTATTCGTCGACCCAGGTGCGGCAGGCGTTGTGCGAGGGAAGGGATTGCAGCCGGATGTTGGACCCGGCCGTGTACGCATACATTAAAGAAAAGAATTTATGGAAACGAAAACAGAAATAGCCGCACTGACCGAAGCTATCGCAGGATCACCCGGCGAAACCGACCTTTATATGGACAGGGGAAGGCTCTACCTGCAATGCAACGATTTCGGCAATGCGCTCAACGATTTCCTGCGGGCCTCGGAACTCGACCCCGAAGACCCCGAACCGCGAGAATACATCACCATGATCCGCGAAATCCTCGAATTCCGGTGCACGGACATATACAACCCATGACATACCAGGCAATTACTGACCTCATACAATGAAAAACATAGCACTGATATGCGGCGGCGACTCGTCCGAACGCGAAGTGTCGCTCGGCAGCGGCCGCAATATGCTCCGGCACATCGACAGGACCCGTTACAACGTATTTCTGATCGACCTGCACGGCCGCGACTGGACGCATACCGCCGCCGCCGGCGAGGTGTGCAGGGTGGACCGCAACGACTTTTCGCTGACCGTCGGCGGGCGCAGGGTGGCGCTCGAATATGCGATCATCCTCATCCACGGCACTCCCGGCGAAGACGGTAAATTGCAGGGATACCTCGACATGATGGGCGTGCCTTATTCCTCGTGCGGGGTGATCGGTTCGGCCATCACCTTCGACAAGATCACCACCAAACGTACCGTGGCCGGGCTGGCAGGCATCTCGCTGGCCCGCGAAATCCTCGTGCACGACGCCGCCGAAGCCGACCCGGAGGCCATTGCAGCCATGCTCGGTCTGCCGTTGTTCGTCAAGCCCAACGCCAGCGGCAGCAGTTTCGGCGTCACCAAAGTCAAATCGGCAGACCAGATCATTCCCGCCATCCAGGCAGCGATGAAGGAGAGTCCTTCGGTGCTGATCGAAGAGTTCATCGAAGGGCGCGAATTCGGCTGCGGCGTGATGGTGACCCGCCAAAAAGAATACCTTTTCCCCGTCACCGAGATCATCCCGAAGAACGAGTTTTTCGACTATGAAGCCAAGTACACCGGCGGGAAATCGGACGAGATCACCCCGGCCGCCATTCCCGCCACGCTGGCCTCGAAGATGCAGCGGATGGCCCTGGCGGCCTATAAGGCGTGCGAATGCCGGGGCGTGGTGCGCATCGATTTCATCGTCCGGGGAAATACGCCCTACATGGTGGAAGTCAACTCCATCCCCGGCATGAGCGAAGGCAGCATCGTCCCCAAACAGGTCGCGGCGGCAGGCATGGACCTGACCGATTTTTACAACATCCTGATCGAAGAAACCTGGCAATGATCGAAATCGACGGTAAGATCGTAAGCACCGACATCCTCACGACCCGTTTCCTGTGCGACCTGGGGGCGTGTCGCGGCATTTGCTGCGTCGAAGGTTCGGGCGGGGCGCCGCTTTCGGAGTCCGAAGTCAAAACCCTGGAAACGGAATACGAAGCCTACCGGCCCTATCTGAAGCCTGCCGGGGCGGATGCCATCCGCGAGCAGGGCTTTATGGTGGTGGATGTGGACGGCGACCTGACCACGCCGCTGATCGGGGGAGCGGAATGCGCCTATTCGTTCGAGGAGAACGGAACGACGCTCTGCGCCATCGAAAAGGCATGGAAAGAGGGGCGCACGGCGTTCCGGAAGCCCGTTTCATGCCATTTATACCCGATACGGTTAGTGCGTTTTTCGAACGGCAGCCTGGGGCTGAATTACCACCGCTGGGGGATATGCCGTCCGGCGCTGGAACTCGGCGCACGCAAAGGCATTCCCATGTACCGCGCCCTGCGCGAGCCCATCATAAGGTGTTTCGGCGAGGAATTTTTCAACGCGCTGGAAGAGGCGGAAAATTATATCCGGCCAGAAAACGGGGGCACGCAACGGGCGGATGAGTGACGCTGCCGCGACTATTTCAGCCCTCCGCGCCGGGTGGTTACCGACCGGAGGCTTTGCGGGGCAAAGCCGATCGAAATACATTCTCATCATACGCCACATCCGACAAAAACAATCCCTGCGCCGGAGCCGAACCACTGGCGCGCGAACGGTCGAGGCTGCGCAGGGCATCGGCAAATCCGTCGACACTCAGCTTTCCCCGTCCCACATCGACCAACGTCCCCACCAGGCTGCGTACCATGTTGCGCAGGAAACGATCTGAAGCAACCGTATAGATCAATTCATTATTTTTTTTGTACCACAACGATTTATACACATGGCAAATCGTGGTTTTATTGTTGGAGTGGAGCTTGCTGAAGGTAGTGAAATCCTCGTGTTCCAACACGAGCGCCGCAGCCCGGTTCATCGCATCGATATCCATGTCGACATAATATTGCCAGGTGGTTTCGCGGCGGAAAGGATCTTTGCAGGACAGGATATGGTAGCGGTATTCGCGGCGCACGGCATCGAACCGCGCATGGGCGTCGTCCGCCACCCGCGTAAGCCCGAAAACCGCGATGTCCCCGGGCAGGACGGCATTCAGATGATAGCAAAAACCCTCCGGATCGGCAATCTCCCGCGCCACATCGAAATGGGCCACGTAATAGGCCGCATGTACCCCCGTATCGGTGCGTCCCGCACCTGTAACCTCCACCGCTTCACGCAATAGCACGGCAAGCCCCTCTTCGAGCGCCTGCTGAACCGACGGCGCGTTGCGCTGGAGCTGCCAACCGTAGTAGCGCGTACCGCGATAGGAAAGTTCGATGAAATAACGCATACTCATGGGCGATTGTTCCGCATGCAAAGATATTATTTTGCCGTGAGATTTTCATATCCGCAGCCGATTTGCTATCTTTGTACGAATTAATCCTAAGGTTATGAATGTCGCGCTTGCGGGCTACGGAAAAATGGGGCATGAGATCGAAAAAGTGCTCATTTCCAAGGGACATACCGTCGGCCTGATCGTCGACGCAGGCAATGCCGGCGACCTCGTGCCCGAAAAATTGCGCGGGATCGACGTGGCCATCGAGTTTTCGACCCCGGGGACGGCATTCGGCAACGTCTGCCGCTGCATCGAAGCCGGGGTGCCGGTCGTTTGCGGGACTACCGCGTGGCTCGACCGCCTGGAGGAAGTCAAAACGTTGTGCGACAGGGTGGGGGGCGCGTTCTTCTACGCCTCGAATTACAGCATCGGGGTCAACATCGCTTTCCGGATCAACCGCCTGCTGGCCCGTATGATGAACCCGTTTGAGCAATATGACGTAACGCTGGAAGAAACCCACCATACCCAGAAAAAGGATGCCCCGAGCGGTACGGCGATCACTATGGCCGAGGCCATTACCGAAGAAATCGGCCGCAAAACACGCTGGGTCAACGCAACGACTACCGTACCCGGAGAATTGGAGATCGCCTCGATCCGCCGCAGCGTCGTGCCCGGCACGCATACTGTGACCTATGAATCGGATTGCGACCTGATCACCCTGACGCACTGCGCCAAGTCGCGTGCGGGGTTCGCCCAGGGCGCGGTGGCCGCCGCCGAATACCTCATCGGACGCAAGGGCGTCCACACGATGGACGACATGTTCGGCCATCTTAACGACTTTAACTAACCATCCGTAAAATGAATAAAATCAGCGATTTCTTCAGGAATAAATGGGTGAAGTTCGCCCTGGTTTCAATCCTGTACATCCTATGGTTCGTCGTGTGGACGGGCAACCTGTGGATGCTGCTCGGCGAACTGGTGATCTGGGATCTCTATATCTCCAAAATATTCAGCAAGTTCGTCTGGAGTAAGCATAAAGCGATCAAAAAACGCAACCACACCTACAAAGTGTGGATGGAGTGGATCGAGGCGATCCTCTTCGCCACGGTGGCCGCGACACTCATCCGCATCTTCTTCTTCGAAATGTACGTCATCCCGACGCCGTCGATGGAAAAGAGCCTGCTGGTGGGCGACTACCTGTGCGTAACGAAAGTGGCTTACGGCCCCAAAATGCCCAATACGCCGATCTCATTCCCGTTCGTGCACAACACCATGCCGTTCTCGGCCACCAAGAAATCGTACAGCGAAGCGATCGAATGGCCCTACAAGCGCCTCAAAGGGTGGGGCGGGGTCAAACGCGGCGACGTGGTGGTGTTCAATTTCCCGGCCGGCGACACGGTGATCCTTGCCAAACAACAATATACCTATTACGACGTGCTGCGCCAATACGAATGGCAATACGGCGCGAAAGGGCGGGAAATGCTGTTGCGCAACGAAGGCCCCATCACCGCACGGCCCGTCGACAAACGTGAAAATTATGTAAAACGCTGCGTCGGCATTCCCGGCGACACCCTCCGCATCGTAAACGCGCAACTGCTGATCGACGGCAAACCGTTCTTCGACATTCCCGCCATGCAGCACCTCTACTATGTGATCACGAACGGCACCCCGATAGGTCCGGCCGCCTTTGAGAGGATGGGCCTGTCGAAAGACGACATCCAATTCGACCACAACGAAATGCGTTATCTGCTGCCGCTCACCGAAAAGAACCGCGCGGCGATCGAAAAGATGAGCAACGTGGTCAATGTGGTGCGTTACGAGATGCCGCAGTTCGTTTTCCCGCACGACGAGCGATATGCGTGGGACGAGAATAATTTCGGCCCGTTGTGGATCCCGCAACGCGGTGCTACGGTGGCCCTGACGCAGGACAACCTGCCGCTCTACCGCCGCATTATCGAAATTTACGAAGGCAACAAACTCGAAACCCGCGGCGAAGAAATCCTGATCAACGGCTCGCCGGCCAACAGTTATACGTTCCGCATGAACTACTATTTCATGATGGGCGACAACCGCGACAACTCGGCCGACTCGCGCTTCTGGGGCTTCGTCCCGGAAGACCATGTCGTAGGCAAACCGTCGTTCGTATGGTTCTCGCTCGATAAGGACAAGGGCTGGGGGTCGTTCAAAAAAATACGCTGGGGACGTATGTTCCGGGGGGTGGAAACCCTGCAGAACCGTTAGGCGATGGAGCCGGACAGCTATCTGACCATAGCCGCGCCGGTGCGCGCCTCCGTCCGCGAACGGAGCAGCAAATTCATCGCCTTCGCCTGGCCGGTGACGACCGAGGATGAGGCCCGGACACACCTGGATGCGCTCCGCAGGGAGTTTTATGACGCCACACACCACTGCTGGGCGTTGCGAACGGGTTGTCCGCCGGATGACGTGCAGCGTTCCAGCGACGACGGCGAACCCTCCGGTACGGCCGGGAAGCCCATCCTGGGACAGATTCTTTCCCGCGGGCTGACCAATGTTCTGATCGTGGTAGTGCGCTACTTCGGAGGCACGAAACTGGGAGTGCCGGGGCTGATCGCAGCCTACAAGGAGGCTGCGGCCGAAGCGATCGGGGAATGCGAGGTGACGGAACGGACCGTGAATACGTGCTACAGGTTGCGGTTTCCCTACGCGGCGGTCAACGATGTGATGCGCGTGGTGAAAGAAATGCAGCCCGAGGTGCGGTCGCAACAGTTCGACAATGTGTGCTCGATGGAATTATGTATCCGCAAAGGCAGGGCGGGGGAGTTGCACGGACGACTTTCAAAATGTGACGGAATCAATATGGAAGAAGCGTAAAAATCAGAATATCATGGGAAAGAAAAGCCTTATTTCGATCACAGATTTCACTAAGGACGAGATCCTGCGGATCATGGAACTGGCCGCAGGTTTCGAGGCCGAACCATACCAGGACCTGCTGCACGGCAGGGTGGTGGCGTCGCTCTTTTTCGAACCGTCGACGCGCACGCGCCTGAGTTTTGAAAGCGCCGTCAACCGACTGGGGGGCAGGGTGATAGGATTCTCGGAAGGCAGCAATACGAGCCTCTCGAAAGGCGAAACATTCCACGATACGATCATGACTATCTCGAATTACAGCGACATGATCGTGATGCGCCACTCGCTGGAGGGTGCGCCGCGCTATGCGAGCGAAATTTCGAAAGTACCGGTGGTCAATGCGGGCGACGGCGCCAACCAGCACCCCTCGCAAACGCTGCTCGACCTCTACTCGATCAAAAAAACCCAGGGGAAACTCGACGGGATCAACATCCTGATGGTCGGCGACCTGAAATACGGCCGCACGGTGCACTCGCTGTTGCAGGCCATGTCGCTGTTCGACACCAAATACACATTCGTGTCGCCGCCCGAGCTTCAGATGCCCGACGAATATAAACTCTTCCTCAAGGAGAAAGGCCTTAATTTCGTTGAAAAAAGCAAAATAGACGAGGCGATACAGGAGGCCGACATCGTCTATATGACCCGTGTGCAGCGGGAGCGTTTCACCGACCCGATGGAGTACGAACGGGTGAAAAACGTTTACGTACTGACCAATGCCATGCTCGACGGCACGAAAGACAACCTGCGCATCCTGCATCCGCTTCCGCGGGTGAACGAGATCGCCACGGACGTGGACGCCAACCCCAAGGCCTACTACTTCGAGCAGACCGAGAACGGGGTCTACACCCGCATGGCCATCATCAGCTACCTGTTAGGCGTTAAAAAATAATTCGTTATGACACCGGATAAAAGACTTGAAGTCAGGGCCATAGAAAATGGCACAGTGATCGACCATATTCCCGCGGACTGCCTGTTCAAGATCATCAGAATATTGCAACTCGACCGCGAAACCCACCGCATCACCTTTGGCATGAACCTCGAAAGCAAGCGTATGGGGACCAAAGCAATAATCAAGATCAACGGCCGTTATTGTATACCCGAGGAACTGAACCGGGTGGCGTTGGTGGCCCCGATGGCTATGGTGAATATTATCAAGGATTTCGAGGTGGTCGAAAAGCGTACGGTGACCGTGCCGGACAGCGTCGGGGACTTCGTGAGGTGCGTCAATCCCAAGTGCATCACCAATAACGAACCCGTCCGGACCGCCTTCGACGTGATGAAAGGCGAACGGATCGCGCTACGGTGTCGTTATTGTGAAAAGATCACGCGCCAGGAACAGATCGAACTGGTCAAATAGCATGAACAAAACAGACAAACAATCGATACATATAAAAGGCGCAAGGGTACACAACCTCAAAAATATAGAGGTCGACATACCCCATAACCGGCTAGTCGTGGTGACCGGGCTGTCCGGGTCGGGAAAATCGACCCTTGCGTTCGATACGATTTTCGCCGAGGGGCAACGCCGTTACGTGGAAAGCCTGTCGGCCTACGCCCGCCAATTCCTCGGCAGGATCGACAAGCCCGACGTGGACTTCATCACCGGCATCGCCCCGGCCATCGCCATCCAGCAGCAGGTCAATACGCGCAACCCGCGCTCGACTGTCGGCACTTCGACCGAGATCTACGACTACATGAAACTGCTTTTCGCACGCATCGGCAAAGTTTTTTCTCCGGTGACGGGCGAGGAAGTCCGCATTTATTATGTGAAAGACGTGGCCGAATACGTCGTGGCCATGCCTGCTTCGACCCGCGTGGTGATCGCCGCGCCGATCGTATTGCGCACGGGGGAAACTTTCGAACAAAAACTCCGCGAGTTGCTGCGCGACGGCCTGCAACGGCTTTACTCACAAGGCAAAACCATTCCCATTGAAGACCTTCTTTCGATCCTCTCGCCTGCGGCCGACCCGTCGAACTTCGCGGTGGTGATCGACCGCATGAAGGCCGGGCAGGAAGGTGGCGACCAGAACGTGAACCGCCTGGGCGACTCGATCGCCAGCGCGTTCAACTATGGCGCCGGCGTGTGCCGCGTGGTCACGGAGGATGACGCCGGGAAAGTGTCGATACGCGATTTTTCGTCGCGCTTCGAGGCTGACGGGATCAGCTATGAACAGCCCTCGGAACACCTGTTCAGTTTCAATAACCCGATCGGCGCCTGCCCGCGCTGCGAGGGCTACGGCAAGGTGATCGGCATCGACGAGGACCTGGTGATCCCGGACAAAACGCGCACCGTTTACGATGATGCGATCGCCTGCTGGAAGGGCGAAACGATGCGTGCGTGGAAAGACCAACTGGTGATGAACGCCTCGAAGTTCGACTTCCCCGTCCATAAACCCTACCATGACCTCACCCGCCAGGAAAAAGCGCTGCTGTGGCGTGGAAATGAATATTTCGAGGGATTGGACGCCTTCTTTAAATACCTTGAAAGCGAACGCTATAAGATACAGTACAGGGTCATGCTGTCACGCTACACGGGCAAGACGACCTGCCCCGATTGCGAAGGGTCGAGGCTACGCCCCGAAGCGCTTTATGTAAAAATCGGAGGACGCGATATCGCCGGACTGGTTGCGATGCCGGTCGAGGAACTGAAAACGTTTTTCGACGGCTTGCAGTTGGACGAACATGACGCCAAAACCGCCACCCGCATTCTGACCGAAATCCGCAACCGCTTGCAGTACATGCTGGACGTGGGACTGGGCTACCTGACGCTCGACCGCCTTTCGGCCACGCTCTCGGGCGGCGAAAGCCAGCGCATCAACCTTTCGACATCGTTGGGCAGCAACCTCACCGGGTCGCTTTACATCCTCGACGAGCCGAGCATCGGCCTGCATCCGCGCGATACGCACCGGCTGGTCAAAGTGTTGAAGCAGTTGCGCGACCTGGGCAACACGGTGATCGTGGTCGAGCACGAGGAGGAGATCATCCGTGCCGCCGACCAGGTCATCGACATCGGCCCCGAGGCAGGTTATAACGGCGGCGAGGTCGTGTTCAGCGGCAGTGTGCCGCAGTTGCTCAAGGCTAAAGGAAGCCTGACGGCCGACTATCTTTCGGGGCGCCGGCGGATCGAAAAGCCGGACAGCCCGCGCGGCTGGAGCAACTTCGTCGAGGTCGTGGGCGCACGTGAGCATAACCTGAAAGGAGCGAACGTGCGTTTTCCGCTCGGCGTGATGACCTGCGTGACGGGAGTGAGCGGCAGCGGCAAATCGTCGCTCGTCAAGGGCATCCTCTATCCTGCGTTACGCCGTATTCTTTATGACACGGGGCTCAAACCGGGCAATTTCGAGCGCATCGAGGGGGATACGCACCTGCTGAAAGCTGTCGAAATGATCGACCAGAATCCCATCGGGCGTTCATCGCGATCCAATCCGGTGACTTATATTAAAGCTTACGATGACATCCGTAAAATATTTGCAGACCAACCCTATGCAAAAACCAGCGGGTTTACGCCGTCGCATTTTTCGTTCAACATTGCGGGCGGGCGATGCGAGGAGTGCCAGGGCGAAGGATTCATCAAGGTGGGAATGCAGTTCATGGCCGATGTCGAGCTGAAATGCGACTGTTGCGGCGGACGGCGGTTCAAGGACGATATCCTCGAAGTGAAATACCAGGGTATGTCGATCTACGATATTCTGGAACTGACCGTCGACGATGCCATTGCGCTGTTTTCCAGGCAAAAGGAGTCGACAGGCCGCCATGTGGTGACCAAACTGCAGGCCCTTGCCGATGTCGGGCTCGGATATATCAAGCTGGGGCAGTCGTCGTCCACGCTCTCGGGCGGCGAAAGCCAGCGCGTGAAACTCGCCTCGTTCCTGCTCAAGGAGAACACCGACGGGCAGATGATGTTCATCTTCGACGAGCCGACCACCGGGCTGCACCTGCACGATATCAACAAGCTGCTCGCTTCATTCAACGCTTTAATCAGGCGAGGCCATACCATTGTTATCGTTGAACATAACATGGAGGTGATCAAGTCCGCCGACTGGATCATCGACCTCGGCCCGGAGGGTGGGGAACACGGAGGAAACCTGTTGTATGAAGGGCCTCCGGGGCCTCTCGCAGAGCGCAAAGAAAGCTACACGGGCCAATTCCTCGCAAAACACGGTTGATCGCCATGGAATTTTACACCTATACGCTTCCCAACGGCATCCGGTGCATCCATAAACGGGTGCGCAGCGCAGTCACGCACTGCGCACTGACCGTCAACGCCGGCAGCCGCGACGAGTGTCCGGGGCAGGAAGGCATCGCGCATTTCACCGAGCACGCGCTGTTCAAAGGCACCGCCCGGCGGCGTGCGCATCACATCAATTGCCGGCTCGAAAATCTTGGCGGAGAGCTGAATGCATTCACTACAAAAGAAGAAACGGTCGTACACGCCACTTCGCTCAGGCGCGACGCGGGCAAGGCGGCCGAACTGATCGCCGACGTGGTATTCCACTCGACGTTCCCCGCCCGGCAGATCGAAATGGAACGCACGGTCATCCTCGACGAGATCAATTCGTGCAAAGACGCACCGGTCGAAAACCTGTGGGACGATTTCGAGGACCTGCTTTTCGCAGGGTCGGAGCTGGGGCACAATATTTTAGGTACACGCAAGACCCTCGCACACCACAACAGCACGACGATCTCCGCTTTCGTGGAGCGTACCTATAATACCGACCAGATGGTCTTTTCATCGATCGGCAATTTTTCCGAGAACACTTTCCGCCGCATCGCCGACGCCCATTTCGGCCCCGCAGCTTCCTCCCCGCGTGGATTTGCCCGCAAAACACCACTGCCGCAACCGGTCTTCGACAAAAGTAAAAAAGTCAATAACCACCAGGCGCATTGCATCATAGGTTCGCGTGCATACGACGTGTACGACAACCGGCGCCTGACCCTCATACTGCTGATGAACCTCCTGGGTGGACCTGCCGCCAATTCGCTGCTCAACATTGCATTGCGTGAAAAGAACGGCCT
>JAVBNK010000124.1:0-3621 GCA_031551595.1 Rikenellaceae bacterium
GTCGAGGAATCGCTCCAATCGGCCGCCCTGTGGGACGAGGTGAAGGACAAACTCAAAAAGTCGGCCTACGAGCTCTCGGGCGGGCAGCAGCAACGCCTGTGCATCGCCCGCGCGCTGGCCGTCGCCCCCGAGGTGCTGCTGATGGACGAACCAACCAGCGCGCTGGACCCTATCTCCACCGGCAAGATCGAGGAGCTGATCCTCTTGCTGCGGGAGCAATACAGCATCGTCATTGTGACCCACAACATGCAGCAGGCCGCCCGCGTGAGCGACCGCACCGGGTTTTTCATGCTCGGTGAGTTGGTGGAATACAACGACACGAAAAAAATGTTCATCAGCCCCGAAAAGAAACAGACACAGGATTACATAACAGGAAGATTCGGATAATGAAACACACAGAAAAAGAACTGGTCGCCATCAAGGGCGAGGTGACCGAAATGTGGCAACTGGTGCTGTCGCAACTGGAAAAAGCGAAACAGGCTTTCCTCTCGGGAGATATCGACATGGCGCGTGAGATCGCCAGCCGCGAGAAGCGCGTGGACGCTTTCGAACTGAAGATCGAGAGCGACTGCGAGAATTACATCGCCCTCTACAACCCCGTGGCTGTCGACTTGCGCCTGGTGCTGTCGCTCATCAAGATCGCGGGCACGCTGGAGCGCATCGGCGATTTCGCCGAGGGCATCGCCCGCCACATCATCGAACAGGATTGCACGAAGATCGATCCTAAAGTGATCGAGGACCTTGCGCTCGGAAAGATGTTCGATATCCTGGTTTCGATGCTTGCGGACAGCTATGTGGCCCTCGAATCGGAGAACACGCGCATCTCGGGCAAGATACTCGCCCGCGACGAGCAGGTCGACGCCATGTACGCCGCCTCGGTCGACATCCTGGCCGCATACCTGAAGTCCAATCCCGATATGGGGCGTTGCGCGCTCAAACTCTCGCTCCTGGTACGCAAACTGGAACGCATCGGCGACCATTGCAGCAACATCGTCGAGGACATCGTCTTTTATGTCGACGCCAAGGTGCTCAAACACGGGGGAAAAGTGCAGGGCCCGTCCGGAATTTAGTTGTAAACCCTTACCTTTGCCCCTGTAATCCCCGGAAAGAATGCCCGACAAGATACTCATAGTCGACGACCAGCCCGATATCTGCGAGATCCTCGGATTCAACCTCGCCAACGAAGGCTACGATGTAACGTGCGCCGCGTCGGCCGAGGAGGCCCTCTCGAAGCTGACCGCAGCCCATTCGCTCATCCTGCTGGATGTGATGATGGGCGGCATGTCGGGCTACAAAATGGCCGAAAAGCTGCGGCGCGACAACAACAATATCCCGATTATTTTCCTCACGGCCCGCGATACCGAGAACGATATGCTCACGGGCTTTTCGGTAGGCGGCGACGACTACATCTCCAAACCGTTTTCTATCAAGGAGGTCGTGGCGCGGGTAAAGGCCGTGCTCAGGCGGCAGGCGGGCGCGGGGGAAACGGGGGCCGAAAAACTGCACTTCGGCGACTTGTCCATCGACCCGCAGTTGAAGGAGGTGCATATTGGGACGCAACCCGTCGCGTTGACCAGAACCGAGTTCGAGATACTGTTGCTGCTGGCCTCCAATCCGTCGAGGATCTTTTCGCGCGAGAACCTCATCGACACCCTCTGGAAAGAAACCCCGTACATCACCGAGCGCACGGTGGACGTACATATTAACCGCCTGCGCAAAAAGCTGGGCGACTATGCCCGGCTCCTGTCCAACCGCTCGGGCTACGGCTACCGTTTCGACACGTCGAACCTGTGAGGCTGAATTACAAATACCGCCTGTTCCTGTGGTTTGTGGTGATCTTCGCCACCTTCGCCGTCGGCGTGGTGCTGTTCGAACGTTCGCGCGAACGGCGCCAGAAGACCGAAATGCTGGAACTGGAACTCGACGCCTATGCCCGGATCGCCGACGCCGCGCTGGCCCGGGGCGGGGAACCGTCTGTGCTGCTCGACAGCCTGGCGCTCCTGCTGCCGGATAACCTGCGTCTGACCTGCATCGCACCCGACGGGGCGGTCGTCTACGACAATAGCGTCGCCACCACCGAAAACCACGCCTCGCGCCCCGAGGTGGCCGCCGCCCGTGAACGCGGCGCGGGCACTGCCATAAGGACTTCGGCCACCACCAACAGGGCGTACCTTTACTACGCCAGACGCTTCGGCGACCGCTACATCCGCGTGGCGTTGCCCTATGACCTCACATTGCAGGGTATCCTGAAGGCGGATAACTATTTCCTCTATTTCGTGATCGCGCTTTTTGCCGCGATGCTCGTGACGGTAAATTATGTTTCGGGGCGTTTCGGCCGGTCGATCCGGCAGTTGCGCGACTTCACCGTGGCCGCCCGGGACGAAACACACGAGTGACCCACGCTCGATTTTCCCGCGGACGAGCTGGGCGAAGCCGGGGCGCGCATCACCGAGAGTTACCGGCAGTTGCGTGAGAGCCGTCAGGCAGTGGCAGCCGAACGCGAAAAACTGCTGCAACACGTTCACAGTTCGGAGGAGGGCATCTGTTTCTTCTCCGCCGGCCGCCGTGTCGAATTCTACAACGGGCTGTTCATCCAATACCTCAATACGATCGCCGACCATTCGGCGGCCAATCCCTCGGCGCTCTTCTCCGACCCGGCTTTCAATGGATTATTCGAACAGGGAGGCGACCGCTTCCGGCAGGTGCGCATCGACCGTCACGGCCGCCATTTCCTGGCCCGTGTCAACCTGTTCGAAGACGCCAGCTTCGAGGTAATTATCAACGACGTCACCGGCGAGGAAAAGACCCGCCTGCTCAAGCACGAAATGACCGGCAACATCGCCCATGAGCTGCGTACCCCGGTAACGACCGTAAGGGGCTACCTCGAAACGATGCTCTCCCAGCCCCTCGATGCGGACAGACAGCGGCAGTTCCTCAAGCGCGCTTACGACCAGACCATCGCCCTTTCCGATCTGATCCGCGACATGAGCCTGATCACCAAAATAGAGGAGGTGCCGGCCTCATTCTCTTTCGAGCCGGTGGCTATCGCTGAATTGTTGGAATCGCTCCGCACCGACCTTGAACCCGCCTTGCGCGACCAACAAATGGCGATGGAGTGGAATGTCCCGCCGGGCGTCGTCGTGGGCGGCAACCGCAGCCTGGTCTACTCCATTTTCCGCAACCTGGCGGACAACGCGATACGCTATGCGGGGCACGGCACGGAGATCCGGATAGGCGTTTATAACGAAGACGAAAGGTCCTACTACTTCTCATTTGCCGACAACGGAGCCGGCATTCCCGACGAGCGCCACCTGGGCCGCCTTTTTGAACGTTTTTACCGCATCGGCGAAGGCCGCACCCGCGACACGGGAGGCACGGGACTGGGCTTGTCGATCGTGCGCAACGCCATCGCCCTGCACCGGGGTACCATATCGGTAAAAAACGCCGTGGGCGGAGGACTCGAATTTCTCTTCACGCTTCCAAGCGGGGCGCGCAGGCACGTGAACACTACCGTTAAAAGAATGCGCGACAAGGACGGCGCGCCGTATAAAGTCATCGGCATGCTTATTGACAACACCGAAAAGTACAATTTCGAAGAACAGCTTAAGGTTGCGAAGGAAC
>JAVBNK010000197.1:0-9681 GCA_031551595.1 Rikenellaceae bacterium
ACGCGTCCCGACCTGGAAGGGACCTTCGGCACGAACTTCGAATACAGGGGCTGGGGAGCGAATATTTTCCTGCGCTACCGTTTCGGCGGCCAGGCCTATAACCAGACGCTGGTCAACCGCGTCGAAGAGGCCGACCTGAACTATAACGTGGACCGCCGCGTGCTGGAAGAACGTTGGAAACAACCGGGCGACCGCACATTCTTCAAAGGGGCCCGGTATTATATGCTGACTACGGCGGGCAGCGGATACGGCTCCACTGTGGGGCAATATCCGACCTATGCCACTTCGCGTTTCGTGGAGGACGACAATCTGCTGAGCCTCGAAAGCGTATCGCTTTTCTACCGCTTCGGCAACGGGTTCAACCGAAAACTGGGTATCAGCAATTCCAAACTGTCTGTCTACATGACGGATGTGCTGTGGTTTTCGTCGATCAGGCGCGAGCGCGGCCTGGATTATCCCTTCAGCCGGTCATTCACCTGCCAGCTTCAGTTCACCTTCTAACCTCAGAACGACCAGATTATGAAAACACTCAGCAATATAACCGTAATCCTGCTTTCGGCATTTGTCCTGGCGTCGTGCGAATCGTGGCTGGACGCGTCGCCGACCGCACAGATCAAGGAAAGCAACCAGTTCTCCAACGAGCAGGGGTTCAGGGACGCGCTTTACGGCGTCTACACCCAGGCAACCTCGCCCGCGCTTTACGGCGACCGCATGACGATGGGCATGCTGACCGCCATGACTTATTCCTATTCGAGCCAGGGACGTTGGTCGGGCTATTTTATGTCTGCCTGCCAGTACGATTATGCCAACGCTTCGGTGAAGGTATGGATCGACAGCATCTGGAACCAGGCTTACACCACGATTTCGCACGCCAACCTGATCCTCAAAAATGCCGATGCGAAGAAGGGTGTCATGACCAACGATGTGTATAATGTGGTCAAAGGCGAGATGCTCGGCCTGAGGGCTTACATCCATTTCGACCTTTTCCGCCTGTTCGCCCCGGCCTATACCCAGACCGCGGACCTCACGAAACTTTCGATCCCTTACCGGGATGAATACGGCATCAAACCGGCCGCTCCGCTTTCGATGCAGGATTTCGCCGCGCGGTTGCTCAAAGACATCACGGACGCCGAAGGCTATCTGAAAAATTACAGAGAGATCGACCAGTTGGGCACGCAGAGTACGGGCGTGGTGACCGACGATTTCATGGCCTACCGCCAGAACCGGTTCAATTACTATGCGCTCAAGGCCCTCGAAGCCCGCGTGTCCCTGTGGCTGGGCCAGAATACGAAGGCTGCGGCCGCGGCACGCGAGGTGATCGGGAGCGGCAGGTTCTATTTCGAAGGTTCGGACGAAGCGAATAATGACGATGTCGCCAAAAACAACGTCTTTACCCCGGAGTTGATCTTCGCCTTGTACGACAGTAAGATGCAGAAACGAAGCGATAGTTACTTTACGGAGATTTATACGACGAATACGACCAGCAGACTCCAGACCAGTACCTCGTATGTGAACAACATCTACGAAACGTCGGCCGGCGGCAGCAGCGACCTGCGGTATGTGAACTGGTTCGGCACTTACGGCACGGGCAATTATTGCAAAAAATACCGTCAGATGGCCGATACGCCGATCGCGGTGAAATTCCAGTTGCCATTGATCCGGCTCGGCGAGATGTACCTCATCCTGGCCGAAGCCACCTCCGATCCCGAGGTGCTCAATGAACTGAAAACGGCCCGGGCGATCGTCGGAAACGCCACCGCGGCGAACCTCACGGAAGAAATCCGCAAAGAATTCATCAAGGACCTGTACGCCGAAGGCCAGTTGTTCTACTATTACAAGCGCCGTAATATCGCGGTGTTCCCCAATTCGAGCCTGAACACCGTCTTCACGTTCCCGATCCCTGAGAACGAAATGATCTACGGCGAGTATTAACGCAAAAAGTAATCTGAATATGAAAAACGTGATAAGGACCATAAATGTTTTTTGTGTCGCGGCGCTTGCGCTGACGGGCTGCAAAGAGAGTGAACGGCTGGTGTTCGACGAGCCGGCGAGCATATATTTCTATTCATCCCAATGGGGCGGCGACCTTACCAGCAACGGCAGCGCCGTCTATGGCGACAGCCTGCAATACACTTTTCTGGGCAAATCCGGAGATTTCGTCCAGGCATCCGGCGAGTTGAGGGTGCTGGTGACCGGTTACAAGTCGGACAAAGCCCGCGAGATCAGGTTGTCGGTCGATCCGCAGTCGACCCTCCAGCCCGGCACGGACTACATCCTGCCCGATCCGATCCTGGTGCCGGCCAATGCGCTCGAAGCGGTCATCCCTATTACATTCAAGCGTACGGACAAACTGCGCAGCGGGCTTTACCGGGTGAAATTCACGATCGTGGAGTCGGCCGACCTGAAGCCCGGCTACGACGATTACACTTCCTATAAATTCGTCATCACCGAGAAGGCCATCAAGCCATCGAACTGGCAGACCAGCTATTACGGCGATTATTCGGCGGCTAAACTGAGGTTTATGTATTCCATTCTGGGGACGAATATCAACTGGGGGGCCTATCCTCCCGTCCACATGGCCAATTCGGCCAAACTCCGCCAGGAACTGGCTAAATACGAACGTGCGAACGGTCCGCTGTACGGGCTTGCCGAAGACGGCGAAGAGAACATACGCGTGACCTTCCCCGGTTAATCCAATCACAGAAAAAGGATAGTTATGAAAAAGATCAGAATAGCATTCCTGCTGGCCGCCGTCCTGTTTTCGGCCACCGGCTGTTTCAACGATACCGACAAGGTCGGTTACCGGACGATCAACGAGATCACCCTTTCGGATGCGAGGGCCGGAGAGGTGATCGTGCTGGACCGTTTCGCAACCCTGACGCTCACCCCAACCATCACCCAGACCCTGGCGGGCAGTGAAAGCAACCTGGAGTTCAATTGGAAGATACGCGAGAATACCGAGCCGAGGGATTCTTATCCGTACTACGACCTGGGCAACAGCCGCAACCTTGATGCTCCGATCGATGCGGCGGTGGGTGTGCACCGGATCGTTTATTCGGTGCATGACAAGTCGACGGGCGTTTCGCAGTATATGTATTACGACATCAAGGTGGTCGGCGAATATACCGAAGGCTGGGCGATCCTGGAAGAAACCCCGCAGGGAGGCGACCTGGCAATGATCCTGCCCACGGGACGCGTACAGCGTAACATCTATTCGCGCGAGAACGGCGGATACCTCGAAACCCCGTGCGTTTCGCTGGCGATTCCCAACTTCGGCGAATACCTGCACAAGATGTTGGTCTTCACAGCGACGCAGGGCCTCGAAACGTCGCTCGAGGAGTTCACCCGGTTATCCGATATGCCCGAATGGTTCGTGGCCGGCACCGAACCCGCCCCGGCCGATGTGAAACCCGAGATTTACCAGTCTTTTATGTACGGATGGCGCGGGTTGATCAATAAGGGCCAGTACCATGTGCAGATCATGGGAGGTTTTCCCGGCGACCCGTACTTCGGCGGCGGTCTGCCCGCGCCGGAAGACCCGGACGGCCTGCGCCGCGATTACTACCTGGCGCCTTTCATCGGGAGGGGGGCGGCCAGCTACTCCACGGCCAGCCCGGCACAGTTCGTGTACGACAACCTGCATAAGCGTTTCATGTACGGTTATCTCAACGGCCTGACGGTGGCGCTGCAATACTATCCGTCCGACGGTGCGAATGCCTGGAATCCTTCCGACGTAGGGATGACGATGCTGCATCTCGATGAATCCAATACCGAATATATGCACAATGCCGTCATGCAGGATGCGGCAGGGGATATCTGGCTGCTCAGGTGCAACGGCATCGCTGCGGTGACGACAAGCAACATTCCGGCGGCTGCACGCCATAACCGTTTTGCCAATTCGGTCGCTCCGCTGCCCGCCGTGCTGAAAGGATTTTCGAAGGCGGTCAGTTCCAGGCGCCTCGACCACATGTATTTCGCCGTCGGGAATAAGATCTACCATTTCGACGTTCCCGGCAACCTTTACAGCGAGGAATATACCTTCGGCCCGAACGAAAAGCCGGTAGTGCTTCGCACCGTTTTGTCCGGTGGCGCCGAGACCCTCTATGTGGCTACGTACGACGGGACGCAGGGACGAGTCTACTACTTCCCGCTCCAGGCGACCGGAAAACTGCCGGCGGCCTATTCCGAAAAATTCGAAGGTTTCGGCAAAATTGTCGACATGAAATACAAAAGCTAATTCAAACTTTGTGAAAATGAGAAATTTATTGGTTCTGGCGGCATGTATGATGATGGCACTTCCCGCCTGTGCGAAAGAGAATAAAGCAACCCTTACCGCCAACCTCACCGGCGTAGCGGACGGCACTAAAATCGTGCTTATTCCGGGCTGCACCCACCAGATGGAAGAACCCGTCGCTGAAGCGACAGTCGATAAAGGGACATTCAGGCTGGAGATCGCGTTGGACGACCCCCGGGTATTTTATCTGCGTGCCGACAAGAACATGATGAGCCTGATGGCTGCCCCGGGCGACGAGATCACGATCACCGGCACGTTCGAGAAACCGGTCGTTTCGGGTTCGGAGGTTCACCGGAAGTATGACGAGACTTACCTCAAGCCGAGGGCGGAGATGGGTAAGATGCATGACGATTACAATCGTAAATATGCCGACATAGCGAAGCGGATGGGTGAAGCGCGTGCCAGTAAAGACCAGGAGGCCATAGCCGTGTTGTCTGCGTCCGAGGAGTGGAAGGCTCTCAGCCGGGCCGAAGGGGATTTCTTTAAAACCGTAGGCGAAACGGTCGATAAACTCGTCGTGGAGAATGCCTCCACGTTCTGGGGCCCGCTGTTGCTGATGGCGCACACTTCTTTCCTGGTCCCCGACCAGGAAAAGCTGTACGACATGTTTTCGCAGGAGGCTAAAGACAGTTTCTATGGCAAAGCCGTGGCGGCCGAGCTGTTCGGGATCACCGGCCAGGCTCCCGCCTTTACGGCGAAGGATGCCGACGGCGTGGAACATACCCTGCAAAGCCTGCTGAAGGGGGACAATTATGTGCTGGTCGATTTTTGGGCTTCGTGGTGCGGTCCCTGCCGCAGGTTTGTCCCCACGGTCAGGGAACTTGCTGCGAAATATGCCGCCGACGGCCTGGTGGTGGTCAGCATCTCGTCGGACAAAGACCGCGACGCATGGCTCAAGGCGCTCGGCGAAGAACAAATGCCGTGGCTCAACCTGCTCGACGAAAGTAACATAGGAAAGGCCTACGGAGTGTCCAGCATCCCGTCCATCTTCCTGATCGACCCCCGGGGCAATCTTGTATTCAGCAAGCAGCATGGTCAAAGCGTCATAGACAAGCTTCAAAAGACGTTTGGCAGGTAACGACCTCCATCCGCTCCGGAGCGGGGACAAAAAAGGTTACGGGATTTCCCGTAACCTTTTTTGTCCTGAGGGGATACGATGGCCGGATCCTGCGCCGGGCATCCCTCGTTCGCTTTTGTCGGCGTGGGTGAATCCTATCGGAAAGGTGCCCGCACGAAGGGCTGCGGCACGGGAAACACGATGGGCGGCACGCTCACCGCAAACTACAGCCTGACCGGCATGTGTTTTTCGCTTCGGCCGGCGCCAACCTGCAGGAAGTGATGAATCCGGCATCAAACCGGCCGGATCGCCAGATGCCGTTATGAACCACCGAGCCGCGTATTTTCATGCCGTCTGGTAAAATATTCATTCCCGTATATCGCATTGGGTGTAAGATTGTTATAGTTGGGTGACGAAACCTTATCCTAAATCATGCGTTTATGAAAATTCTGAACCCTTTATTCGTGTTTGCGGCCATGGCCGCGCTTTTTGCGGGCTGCGCCGACGATGGCGAGCCGATCCGCAATAAGATCACTTCCGTGTCGCCCGCACAGGCGCACTATGGGGAAACCGTGACCATCGAAGGCCGGTTCGCAGTCTTGTGTACTTCGTCCATGCGTGTGACTTTCAATGGCGTAGAGGCCGAAGTGGTGTCCGCCGACCGCACCGAAGTGGTGGTGGTCGTGCCTAAGGACCTGACCTGCACGGGCGACGTGACGATCAGTTCCGGTACCCTGAGGATCACCGCGCCCGACGCATTCACCTACCTGCCCACGTACACCGCCGTCGGGACCTTTGTGGACCTCGATGCTCGAGTGTACAATCCGGTGGGGCTGGCGGTCGATGTGCAGGGCAAACTGTATGTCGCCCAATGGAACGGCCATCTCGTCCGAAAGGTCACTCCTTCGGGTGAAGTGAGTACCTTTGCGGGCAGCGGCACGGCCGGTTACGCCGACGGTACGGGCACTGCGGCGAGCTTTGCCAGACCAGTAGGCCTTGCCTTCGATAAGGCGGGCGACTTATATGTGGCGGACCGTGGCAATAACCGCATCCGCAAGATCACCCCGGCCGGCGAGGTGAGTACCTTTGCGGGCAGCGGCACGGCCGGTTACGCCGACGGTACGGGTACGGCAGCGCAATTTCATGGGCCCAATGACCTTACTTTCGATCCCTCGGGCAACCTTTATGTGACGGAAGTAATAGGGTCACACCGCATTCGCAAAATAACTCCTGCCGGTGTGGTGAGCACGGTGGCCGGGGCGACGGACGGCTCGCACGGGACGGCGGACGGACAGGGAACGGCTGCCCGCTTCTATTTTCCTTACGGTGCGGCGGTTGGGCCCGACGGCAATCTCTATGTCGGTGATATGGGCAACCACCGCATTCGCAAGGTCACTCCCGACGGTGCGGTTTCTACCCTGACCGGGTCGGACGGAGGATACCGGGACGGATCTTTGTCCGAAGCTCGGTTTAATCAACTCGGAGGGATCGCTTTCGGGCCGGGCGGGATGATGTATGTGTGTGACGCTGCGAATAGTCGCATCCGTGCGATCGGTCCGGACGGGACCGTGTCGACGTTTGCGGGCAGCGGTACTGCCGGCGTGGCCGATGGTCTGTTGTCCGAGGCGCAGTTCCAGGCTCCTATGTTCATCGTCCTCGATGCCGTGGGAAATATCTTCATTTCCGATGAACTTGTCCGTAATGTCCGTGTGATCCGTGCCGAATAGGGCTGCGTATCCTTATTTCGTGTGAGTCCGCGGCCCCGAAATACCCGGTTCGAGGTATTGGGAGGCCGGGCAAGGCGCACTACTTTTGTACCCATAAGCCATTTAGTTGATAAAAGCCCCCGCGCAGGTCGCTCTGCCGGGGGTTTTTGTTGTGCCGCGGGGGATTCCGGACCGGTCCGGAACGCAGGCGGGCGCCCGGGCCCGGCCGACGGGGCAGGTTCTTCCTGTCCGTTTGGGCCACCGCCCGGAAAAAATCGGTGCTTTCTGCTGTGTTACAGGAAGAACAGCGAAACGCCGATGACGCTGATGATGGCGCCCAGCGCTTCGGCGCGGGTCACCTTTTTCTTATAGAGCAGGATGTGGGGCAGCAGGATGATGATCGGGGTGGTGGCCATGATCGTCGAGGCGACGGCCGTGCCGGTGTACTGGACGGCCATCAGCGATCCCGACACCCCCAGGAAAGGCCCGAAAATGGAGCCCGAAAAGACGGTGCCCATCGCTTTACGGTTGCGTAGCGCCCCGATGAACGACCGGGTACGGCCGCTCAGGGCGATGATCAGCATGAAGCCGGCGATGCCCGTGATCACGCGGATCTGGGTGGCGGCGAAGGGAATGTATTCGGCCACAGCACTGCCTGCGGCCGCGGGCTCATAGAACAGCATGCCTTTCTTGCTCAGGACGATGCCCAGGCCCTGGCCCAGTGCGCCGCCGATGCCGATCAGGATGCCGCGCATCGGGATCTTCATGCTCAGGCCGGTGCGGCCGGCGGGTTTCTCGGGGACCACGACCGTGAGGTTGCTCCCGCCGCAGACCAGCGCGTCTTTCGAGGCCTGGCCCCTGTCCCGCCTGGTGACCGATATGGCGATCCCGAAGAGGGTGACTGTCATGCCCAGCCCGGCCATCAGCGAAAGGCTTTCGCCCAGGAGCATCCATCCGAACAGGGCGGCGAAGGGTGGGGCGAGGGTCATCAGCAATTGTGAAAATCGGGCGGTGATCAGCGTGTAGGCGTGAAACAGGCACAGGTCGCCGAACACGAACCCCACGGCGCCCGAGAGCGACATCCACAGCCAGGTCCGGCCGTCGGCCTGCGTGGGCAGTATCGACCCGGTGGTCATGAGCAGGAACCCGCCGAGCAGCGCGAACGAGAAGAACAGCCGCCACAGGTTGACCGACAGCGAACCGATCCGGTTGCCGGCATATTCGAAACACAGTGCCGATATGGTCCACGAAAAGGCGACCAGCACGGCGATCAATTCACCCCAATAATGCATATCCCCGAATTTTTGGCAAATATAGTGAAAGCCGGTTGACAATCAAGCTTGTTGGGAAATTGCCGGGGCGTATCCTGCATTTCTTTATTGGCGTGGATAACCCCGTCCCTTGAGGGGGGGGGCAAATCGGCCTTTCAGGCTATTGGCCCAAGGGTAGGATGAGTTGCTTAAGCGTAACTCTCGTTAAATATAGCGAAAGCCGCCGCATTGGAATCGACCGTAACCGTTCGTGTGAACGCGTCCCTGATGCGTCCCTGATGCGTCCGCGGGAGGTCAGAATTCCAGCCCCTGTTTGAGCCGTTCGGCGTACAGGTCCACGCGCTGCATCTCCTGCGGGATGTCGATCCGCTGGGGGCACCGGGGACGGCATTCGCCGCACTGCGTACAGTGGTCGGCCTGGCGCAGGCGGGGCACGCTGCGGTCGTATCCGATCAGGAATTCGCGGCGGAACTTCTTGTAATTCTCATCGGCGGAGCTCTTTAGCATCCGGCCTGCGGTCACACACTGGTTGTAGTGTCTGAACACGGCCGGTATGTCGATGCCGTAGGCGCAGGGCATACAATACCGGCACTCGGTGCACTGGATGTAATCCGAGTCCACGAGCACTTCGGTCACCCGGTCGAGCATGGCGTATTCCCGCTCGCCGAGGGGTTCGAGGGGCGCATAGGTGCGGATGTTTTCCTGGAGGTGTTCCATGTAGACCATGCCGCTGAGCACGGTCAGCACATGCTCCGGCGTACCCGCATAGCGGAACGCCCACGTGGCGGGGGTGTCTTGCGGGCGCAACTCCTGCATGATCTTCCTGGCCTGGGTGTTGACCCGTGCCAGGCGTCCGCCCAGCAGCGGTTCCATGATGATCGCCGGGACGTTCTTTTTGACCAGTTCGGCGTAAAGGTATTCGGCATTCACGTTGCGTTCGGAGGCATGGCGCCAGTCCTGGTAGTTGAGCTGGATCTGGCAGAAATCCCATTGGATATCCTGCGCCAGCACGTGGTCGAACACCTCCGCCACGCCATGGAACGACCAGCCGAGGTTGCGGATACGTCCTGCGCGGCGCTCCGCCTTGAGGAATTCGAGCAGGCCGTTGTCGATGAAGCGTGCGTTGAAATCCCCGATGCTGCTTCCCACCGAGTGGAGCAGGTAATAGTCGATGTAATCGACCTGCAGGTCGCGCATTGACTTGTGGTACATGTCGATCCCTTCCCGGAGCGTTTTCGTGCCGCGGTGGTTGGACGCTTTGGTGGCGATGAAGAATTTCTCGCGCGGATGGCGTTTCAGGGCGATGCCCGTTGCACTCTCCGAGAAGCCTTGCACATACACGGGAGCTGTGTC
>JAVBNK010000179.1:0-3422 GCA_031551595.1 Rikenellaceae bacterium
TACATCGCCGCCGAGTGCCTGGCCGACAGCGATCCCACGGAAGCCCTGGGCTACCTGAACACCGTGCGCAACAAACGCAACATCCCCGCGAACATGGACCTGGCAGGCCTCACGCCGGACCAGGTGCGCGATGAGATCAAAAAAGAATACATGAAGGAATTCATCGCCGAAGGCCAGCTGTTCTTCTACTACAAACGCACCGGCGCCGAATACATCCCAGGCTACACCGACCCGATGACCGACGCCCAGTACGTTTTCCCGCTTCCGGACAACGAGCTGATCAACGGCCACCGCGACCAGACCCCGACCGAATAAACATTTTTAAACCGTTCCCCTTATGAAAACCATACGATATATCCTCACCGGCACCGCACTGCTGCTGCTTGCAGGATGCGGGGAAAGCCCCCTGCAAACCTACAACGCAGGCAACAACGTCTGCTTCTGGGCGCATGTCGCGAACCACTCGCTTTACGGGGCCAGCCCGGAGGACATGCCCGTCGACACAATCCGGGTGCGCCTCAACATCATGGGATTCACCGCTCCCGTCGACCGTACGGTCAGCGGCCGCGCGGTCGAAGACCAACCCGGTACGGCCGACGACAAACGCCTCACCACGGCCACCCCGGACCAATACCGCATCCTGGGCGGCATGATCCCCGCCGGCGAAACGGCCGGATGGTTCGAGGTCGAGGTGAAAAACATCGAGGCGATCGCCGAGGGCGACCTCAAACTGAACGTCAGGCTGACCGAGAACGAGCATTTCGGCCCCGGGCTGAAGGAAAACCAATCCATCTCGCTCACCTGGTCGCGCAGGCTGCTCCAGCCCGAAACATGGAGGGCGATGCGTTTCTTCTTCTGCGCCGATTACAGCACCCAGGTCTACCGGATCTACATGCAGGTCACCGGACTGAAGGAATTCTGGTACTACAACCCCGGCCCCGATCCGGTCAACAACCCCGAAGACGCCAAAGTATCCGCCGAAACGGGACGCGCCTGGGGGCGTGCTTTCGGCGATGTGGTGCGCACCTACAACGCCGCACATCCCGATGCGCCGATGCTGCACGACGACGGCGCCAAAAGCGGGCTGCCTATCATTCCAATCAACTAACCACCCTAAAACCGTTTGAACGATGAAAAAGACGATATATCCATTGGCGTGCCTGCTCGCGGTCCTCGGATGGGCATGTTCCTACGAAGACCATTCGACCGGGGCGGACCGTCCCGTGGCGGCCATCGTGATCGACACCACCGGGATCCCGCCCTCCATGACGGTCAACTTCGGAGAAGAGCTGGTCATCGAGCCGCAGGTTTCGGTGGAAGACGGCTCGCACGACGACTTTACCTACGAGTGGAGGCTGGGCCTGAGCGCATCTGCTTCGACAAGCACGATGACGGCGGAATACAAGGTCGCAGGCACGGGCAAAACGCTCAGCTACACGATGGACCTGATGCCCGATGCGCTGCCGTACCAACTGTGGTACCGCGTGACCGATAACCGCACCCGGCAGATGAACTCCGTGCTGTGGCTGGTTTCGGTCGAGGCAAGCTCGGGCCAGGGGCTCCTGGTGGCCCATTCCCCGGACGGGACCACATCCGACCTGTCGGTCATCCAGGACACGCTTTTCACAGCGGCATTCCGCCGTTCCGGCGAGGAAGCGGACGACCCCACCCTGGTCAAACACGCCCTCTATTCGCAAGCCAACGGCGCACGTTATGACGGCATCATCCGCGAACTGAGCTTCCAGCCGAGGTATTACCGGAAACGGCTCACGAACTTCGTCGACGGCCACAGCCGCGACCACTGCTTCCGCCTCAACACCCTCACGTTCGTGCAGACGGACAAAGACGCGGACCTGTTCCTGTACATGAATCCGGTGATCGACATGCGGCGGATGATGGCCGGCTCCTACATCAGCTACCCGTCCTACGGCACGACCCGGGTGGTGTGGAACAACCGCGGCTTCCAGCGCATGGCCTCCACCTCTTCGACCATGGAACCGAGCGAAAAGCGGGGCTACGGCATCCCGTCGGTCGGGTCGTGGGCGGCGGCAAGCGCCCCGGGGGTCGTCGTCGGATACGATCCCGACCCGGTGGTATCGTGGGGGAGCAGCAATTTCATGTTCTACGACAGGCTGAACGGACGTTTCCTCTATCTGAGCATGAGTTTCCTGGACGGGGCGCTGGTTTCCGAATGTTCCCAGGCAGGCACGGCGTTCGACCCCCGGGCGGTGCCCGGGCTGGAGATCCTCGCGGCAGGTTACGGCAGCAACTCCGACCACCGCTTCGTGGTTAAACAGGACGGCGCCTACAAGATCCTTACGATGCTGCAAAGCAACGGCTCGGCACGCGCCGTGATCGACATCGGCGACGCACCCGAGATCGGCCTGGCCACCCGTTTCGTGATCTGCACCAACCAGCCGGTCGTCTACTACGCCACCTCGACCAATAAGGTCTATTCCATCCTGTTCCTCGACGGCCTGGGACAAGACGTTTCGTTCCGGCACGTCTACACAAGCCCCGAGCCGATCGACAACCTCGAACTGATGCGGCGCGGCGGGAGCAAGGCGATCGTGTATCCCCTCACCGCACTGGTGATGACCACCTCCACCGGCCAAACCGCAGGAAAGGTGTGGATATTGCCTATGGGGACGATCGGCATGGGCGACCTGGACACCGGAAAGATCGTTTCGTTCAGCGGCTTCAACCGCATTTCCGCCGTCGGCATGATCGACTGACGCCCCCTTCCGCCCGCGGGCGGGAAACTCCGGTACAGTCCCGGCAACGCGAATGTTGCCGGGACTGTTTTTCCGTCCGGGTCCGCCGGCTGCGGACCGAACGGCGCCCTCACTCCCGCCGGGAGCGGCAACCCATCTCGCCGATGATCTGGCGCAGCATTTCGACCTGGATGTTCTGGATCTCGAACAGGCGGCCCTGCTGGATGGTGATCAGGTGGTCGATCTTCTCGTGCAGGGTCTGGATCTCGATCTCGGACTTCAGGTTGACCTTATAATCCTCGCGTGCGCGCTGGCGGTCTTTCTCCTCGGAGCGGTTCTGGCTCATCATGATCACCGGCGCCTGCAGGGCTGCAAGGCACGACAGGAACAGATTCAGCAGGATGAACGGATAGGGGTCGAAATTGCGCGAAAAAAACGCGAAAATATTGACGGCCATCCACACCGCGATAAAACAACCAAAGAGGATGATGAAGCGCCAACTGCCCCCGAAGGCGGCCACACGGTCTGCAATTCGCTGGCCTACAGTATATTTCGAGATCCACTCATCTTCGATATTGTCCGAGATCAGTTCGTGGTGCTTGAGTTTGTCCAGCACCTCATGTTCGAGCGAGGTCAGCGTGTCGATCTCCGAGCGCATCAGTTCTTCGATATAACGCTGGCGGTAGGCGTCCAGTTCGCGCAGGGCCA
>JAVBNK010000200.1:0-5847 GCA_031551595.1 Rikenellaceae bacterium
AGGTCGTTGCCGTCACGCTCGAACTCGGGGTCGCGCTCCTCGTGGATCACCACCAGCAGGTCGCCGTTCACACCTCCATGGCGTGCCGCGTTGCCCTTGCCGCTCACCGAGAGCTGCATACCTTCGCCCACGCCCGCCGGGATGCGGATCTCGACCACCTCTTCGCCTTTGTTCGCCCCCTCGCCGTGGCATTTGGGGCAGGGCGAGGTGATCGTCTTGCCTTCGCCGCCGCACTTGGGGCAGGCCGCCGTGGTCTGGGTGCGCCCGAAGAACGTGTTGACCACCTGGGTCACATACCCCGAACCGTTGCAATTCGTGCAGGTCGAGTAGGCGTCCTTATCCTTCGCCCCGCTGCCGCCGCAGGTCGAACAGGCCACCATTTTATTGATCTTCAGTTTTTTGGTCGTGCCATTGACGATCTCTTTGAGCGTCAGCGTCACCTTGATGCGCAGGTCCGCCCCCCGGTTGACACGCTGGCCGCCGCCCGCACCGCCGAAGCCCCCGAAACCGGAAAAGCCTCCGCCGGCGAAGTGCCCGCCGAAGATGTCGCCGAAGTTGCGGAAGATGTCCTCCATGGTGAAGCCGCCCGCGCCGCTGAAGCCGCCTCCGCCGTAGCCGCCCGCCGCACCGCCCATGCCCGCATGGCCGAACTGGTCGTAGCGTGCCTTCTTGTCGGCGTTGCTCAGTACGTCGTAGGCCTCGGCAGCCTCCTTGAATTTCTCCTCGGCCTCTTTGTCGCCGGGGTTTTTGTCGGGGTGGTACTTGATGGCGGCCTGGCGGTATGCCTTCTTGATCTGGTCGGCATCCGCATTGCGGTCGACTCCAAGCACCTCGTAGTAGTCTCTCTTTGTACTCATATATCGGTAAGGGCCCGACACCGGACCCCGGTTAATTACATATATTTCGGGTTGCCGGGGCAACCCGGGGCTTCGGCGCCTATGGCGCGTAGCGCCAAGGGGGCGGGCGCGAGGCCTGATTATCTACATAAAGTTACTCGCCCACCACCACTTTGCAATGGCGGATCACTTTGTCTTTCAACTTATATCCCTTCTGCACCACATCGACCACGCAGCCTTTCATCGCCGGGTCCTGCACCGGAAACTGCGCCACGGCGTCATGCAGGTCGGTGTCCAACGCCGCGCCTTTCGCCTCGATCTCGCTCACGCCTTTGCTGCGCAGCGTATCGAGCAGCTTCTGGCGGATCAGCACCACGCCCTGGTGGACGGCCTTCACATCGGTGGTCTGCTCCATGGCCGACACCGCGCGGTCGAAATCGTCGATCACCCCCAGCAACGGCCTGATCACATCTTCGCCGCCCGCCGCCACGAGGTCCATCTTCTCGCGCAGGGTACGCTTGCGGTAGTTGTCGAATTCGGCCGACAGGCGCATGTACTTATCTTTCCAGTCTTCGCCCGCGGCGGCCGTTTTGTCACCGGCCTCGAAGCTCTCGTCTGCCACATTGTCAGCCCCCTGTGCGGGCGCGCCTTCCGCCGCGCAACCGCACTCCCCGGCTATACCTTCATGAATATCCTGTTTATCAGGATCTTTGTGTTTGTTTTTGTCGCGTGTCATAGTCTTTGGCTTGTCTGTTACCCGAAGGCAAGGACAAATAATATACCATTATGTAGAACGTGCAAAGTAACGAATTTTTATGCAATGTGCCGCCCGGTCCGTGCGATATTGTGCCCGGCCGCACATTATTCGTACCTTTGCCGCCATGGGACACCGCATCGAAGATGAAAAATGCACCGTGGAGCGGATGATACGCCTCTACTGCCGCCGCTCGGAGGGCAACGCGGAATTGTGTCCCGCATGCCGCGAGCTACTGGATTACGCCCTCGCCCGCCTCGACCGTTGTCCCTGCGGCGACCGTAAGCCCGCCTGCAAAAAATGCCCGTCGCACTGCTACCGGCCCGCCATGCGCGAACATATCCGCCGGGTGATGCGCTTCGCGGGCCCGCGGCTGATCTTTTACTCCCCCGCCGCCGCGTTCAGGCATCTGTTCGCCCGGGGCCGAACCTATTCGGTCTTATAGAGATCGACCTCTCCCTGCTCGGCCTGGCGGTAGAACGAAGCCAACTCGGCGATCACCGGGGAAATCACCTCCAGCACATCGTTGATGAATCCCTGCCTGGCCTCCGCATCGCCCTTCATGCGGTGGAGCATCACGGCGTAAAGCGCACGCATCGCCAACTCGGTATCGGTCATCCCGTCATTGCCGAGGGCGGCGCGCAGGGGGGCCATCTGAGGTGCGGCGGCGGCGTAAAGTTCGCGGTAGCGGCGCCCGGCGGCCGCCTTCATCAGCTGCAGGTGGAAGTTATGCATATCCTCCACCAGGTGCATCGTATGGTCGAGGTGGCCGTGCTCCAGTTTGTCCTCGCGACGCAGCAGGCCGCACAGGTCGCCGTACCATTCCATCAGGTCCTCTTCCTGCGCACGTTCGAGGCCCCGGGGTTTGACCAGCGTGGTGTAGATGGCCTGCGGGCTGAACTGCAACGCACGCAGCAGGTCCTCCAGCTGCCACAGGTAGAGGATGTATTCGGCGATATTTTCCTTGCGTTTGTTCTGTGCTATATACATGTCGTTATCGTTTTTCAGTGATCATCCGCACGGTAGCCCATCCCACGCCGGCGGCTGCGGCGAGCGCCAGGACTCAATTGAACCATGTCGGCGCGGGATGGCCGGTCGCGTAGGCCGGAAAGTGGTAAAATAGCCTGAAGAACGGGCCCGGCTCGGTTTCTCCATTATGGTAAGCGCAGGGGTCGGGAATGACGATATTTCCCAACCAGCCGAAGTTAATGAATGCCGCGACGATAAAGAATCCCATGATGAACAGTACGGTCAATATCTTCTTTTGTGTCCGGTTCATAAGCATTTCATTTCGGCGCGTTACTACTGTTTTCACATCCCGCGACTGTGGGGGATGATGCGGTGTGTCGGGCCGCGGGATGTCGCGATTCCAAAGGAATCACGTTTTTCAGCCTTCGTCTTCCCAGTCCTCCAAACCCGCGAAACCGTCCATCAGGGTGTCGATATCGCGGCGCTCTTTCTTCGTGGGCCGTCCCGTGCCGCGTTCGCGCGAGATAAATAGGGTTTCGCGCGGCACTGACAGTTTGTCGCGCTCGCTCTGCGGGGTGACATCCTCGATGTATTGCGGCAGGTTGGCGGCGGCCTGGCGGCTCGACACCAACTGCAACAATCGGAATGAGAAGGTCACCGGCCCTTTGCGTACGCCGACCGTATCGCCGGCCTTCATCTCGCGCGAGGGCTTGGCTTGGGCCCCGTTCACCGCCACGCGCCCCGTGCGGCACGCTTCGGCGGCATCGCTGCGCGTCTTATAGATGCGTACCGCCCACAACCATTTATCCAGCCTGACGTCCATTGCGGATTGCTTTTGGTTCATTTTCACTTGCCGCGGCCCGCCACGGCAGCCGCGCCCTCATTTCTTATTGAAACTGTTCATCGTGCGTTCCAGGCCGATCGTGACGAACGATTTGACGGCACTGCACGCTGCGTCGATCTTTTCGGGCAACATTTTTTTGTCCTCGGCCGTCCATTCGCCCAGCACGTAGTCGACCTGCATCCCGCGCGGGAAATCACCTCCCACCCCGAACCTCAGCCTCGGGAATTCGTTGCTGTCGAGCGTACAGATGATGTTCGCAAGCCCGTTATGCCCGCCGTCGCTGCCCTTGGCGCGGATGCGGATCGCCCCCAGCGGCAGCGCGATGTCGTCCACTACTACCATCACGTTCGAGACCCCGATCTTTTCGCGCTGCATCCAGTAGCGCACCGCATTGCCGCTCAGGTTCATGTAGGTCGAAGGCTTGAGCAACACCAACTGGCGGCCTTTCCAGTTCATCATCGCCACATCGCCGTAACGCTCCGTGGCAAATTTCGCACCCGCCGCCGCCGCCAGCGCATCCGCCACCAAAAAACCGACGTTATGGCGCGTATCGGCATACTCTGCGCCGATGTTTCCGAGTCCTACGATCAGGTATTTCATCTCCGTCCAGGTAAAATCATCATTCAGGTCGACCTTGCGCCCTGTTTTATCACAAAAACCCCCTTGCACATGCGGGCAAAGGGGTCTTGGTCTGTATATCGCCCGCCCGTCCGGCGGCCGGGGTATTATTTCTCGGCAGCTGCGGCCGCACCGCGGGCCGCACGGGTCATCTTGACCGCGCAGACGGCCGTCGAAGCGGGCGTCAGCAGCGTGAGGTTGTCGAACGACAGGTCGCCCACGAAGATCGACTTGCCCAGTTCGAGGGCGGTCACATCCACGACCAGTTCGTCGGGCAGGTTTTCGACCAGGCCGCTCACGTGGATCTTACGCTTGCTCAGGGCGAGTTTACCGCCGAGCTTCACGCCTTCGGAGTTGCCGGTCAGGCGCACGGGAATGTCGATCGACACGGGCTTGCCGGGGATCACACGGGTAAAGTCGATGTGCAGGATCTCTTCGCGCACGGGGTGGAACTGCGCCTGGCGGATCACGCCGATTTCCTTTTTGCCTTCGATGTCGAATTCGACGATGTAGGAGTTGGGGGTATAGATCAGCGGGCGCACCTCTTTTTCGTCCACCGAGAAATGCACGGTTTCGCCGCCGCCGTAAATCACGCAGGGGATCTGGGCCTGGCGGCGCACCGCTTTGGTTTCCTTTTTGCCGAACGCGTCGCGTTTCGTGGCTTTCAGTTCGAGAATTTTCATTGTCTTTGGTTTTTAATGTTTCACTCGGGCGATACTCAGATCCCCTGCGTACCCATGCCATACATCCCTGCACGGCGCGAACACAGGAAAGCCCCATTTCGCTTGCGGGGACAAAAGTAGGACAAAAAGCGGTAAAAACAAAAAAATATAGGTGCGGATTATTGTTTTCGGGAAAATTGATTACCTTTGCACCGCTCTTTTATTCTACGGAGCGACGATTGGCCCAGGTGGTGGAATTGGTAGACACGCTACTTTGAGGGGGTAGTGCCGGTTACGGCGTGTGAGTTCGAGTCTCGTCCTGGGCACCAAAATCGGAAACAGATTTTCTCTGTTTCCGATTTTTTTTATATATCCCCGCGGCGGTACAATAAATCCCGCTTGCAAGCATCTACTATTAAGGGAATATCATTAGCTTTGCGGCGATGGGCGATCCTGCGGACGATATCCTTTTATTGCCGCTTTTGCGGAAAGGCGACATGAAAGCTTTCGATGCGTTGTTCAGAAAACACGCCCCGAAGCTGTTGCGCTTTTCTATCTCATTGACGGGCAACAGGGACGATGCCGAGGAGATCGTCCAGGAAACTTTCCTCAAGGTGTGGGAACAGCGCGGGGCGATCGACGAAACCCGCCGGTTCGACGCCTATATCGCCGTCATCGCCCGCAACGCCATCTACGACCGCTTCCGGCGCAAACTGACCGAGCGGAAATACAGCGAACGCATCGGCGAGGCGCTCTACCGGTACGTGTCCGATGAAAACGACTTGCACATAAAGGAGTTGCGAAGCATCATGCTGAAAAGTTTCGACAGGCTCTCCCCTCAACAACGCGAAATTCTCATCCTGAAAAGCAAAGGGTTCGGCAATGACGAGATCGCTACGATGCTCGGCATTTCCAAACGGACGGTCGAGGCCCACCTCAATAAAGCATACGCCGCCTTGCGGACGGAGTTGCGGGCGATCAAGGACATCCTCCCCATAATAACAGTGTTATTCAACACGTTATAAATGAACCCACGCGTTGTGCATTTAGAGTTTGTCTAAATTTTATTCATCTAAAAGATTATGAGTCAATTTTTTGATGATTTTCATCGCCCGCCGAGGGAGGCGTGGCGGTGTCCCACGGCGAGTGAGGCGGGTGAGGAAA
>JAVBNK010000154.1:0-21165 GCA_031551595.1 Rikenellaceae bacterium
CAACTGGAAAGGCAAGTCCGAAGGACGAGCCAATCCAGCAACAATAAAAAGGGAAGACAAACAACATAAACGTAACAAGAACAACTACTTAAATAACTTTCAGATTATGGCAAAAGAAAAATTTGACAGGTCGAAACCGCACGTAAACATCGGTACCATCGGCCACGTTGACCACGGTAAAACCACCCTTACCGCCGCTATCACCACCGTCCTGGCCAAGAAAGGCCTTTCGGAACTCCGTTCGTTCGACTCGATCGACAACGCTCCCGAGGAAAAAGAGCGCGGAATCACCATCAACACCTCGCACGTCGAGTACTCGACCGCCAACCGCCACTATGCGCACGTTGACTGCCCGGGCCACGCCGACTACGTGAAGAACATGGTTACGGGTGCCGCCCAGATGGACGGCGCGATCATCGTGGTTGCCGCTACCGACGGCCCGATGCCCCAGACCCGCGAGCACATCCTGCTCGCCCGCCAGGTGAACGTTCCGCGTATCGTCGTGTTCCTGAACAAGGTGGACATGGTCGATGACGAAGAGATGCTCGAACTGGTCGAGATGGAAGTCCGCGAACTGCTGAGCTTCTACCAGTTCGACGGCGACAACGCCCCCGTGATCCGCGGCTCGGCCCTGGGCGGCCTGAACGGCGAACCCAAATGGGAAGAAAAGATCATGGAACTCATGGACGCTGTCGACACCTATATTCCGATCCCTCCCCGCGAAAACGAAAAACCCTTCCTGATGCCCGTCGAGGACGTGTTCTCGATCACCGGTCGCGGTACCGTGCTCACGGGCCGTATCGAAACCGGTATCATCAAAGTGGGCGATCCCGTGGAGATCGTAGGTCTTCAGGAAAAAGGCGTGAAGCCGATGACCTCGACCTGCACCGGCGTGGAAATGTTCCGCAAGCTGCTCGACTCGGGCGAGGCCGGCGACAACGTGGGCCTGCTCATGCGCGGCGTGGATAAGAAAGAGGTGAAACGCGGTATGGTTATCGCCAAACCGGGTTCGATCACCCCGCACACCGTTTTCGAAGCCGAGGTGTATATCCTGAAGAAAGACGAAGGCGGCCGCCACACCCCGTTCCATAACAAGTACCGTCCGCAGTTCTACCTGCGTACGCTGGACGTGACCGGCGAGTGCGAACTGCCCGCAGGCGTGGATATGATCATGCCGGGCGACAACACCACCATCAAGGTGACCCTGATCTACCCCGTCGCATTGAACGTGGGTCTGCGTTTCGCTATCCGCGAAGGCGGCCGTACCGTGGGTGCAGGTCAGATCACCAAGATCCTGGAATAGGACGCTTTAGACAGGCTGCGCGTATAGCACGCCATATTTCACCGATCCTTCCGGATTTCGATGCCCGCGTACGCAGGTACGTTCCGCGCGAAAACCAAAACGATCGGCAAAGCCTGGCGGACACTGCGTACAGCGGATAATACCGAAAGACCGGTGTGGGGACACCGTTTTCACACCGGTCTATTTTTAGGAGTGTAGTTCAAGGGCAGAATAGCGGTCTCCAAAACCGTTGATGGGGGTTCGAATCCCTCCACTCCTGCTAAATTTACATGAATATGAAAGCAGTAAATTACGTTAAAGAATCCTACGCAGAGCTCGTTCAGAAAGTGACGTGGCCCACGTGGAAAGAACTCCAGGCGAGCGCGATCGTCGTGATGGTAGCATCACTAATCTTCGCCCTGGTGGTTCTGGCCATGGACCTGTCCTTCGAGAACATCATGAAAGGCATATACGGCCTGCTCTATAAACAATAACTCATTTAACGCTTCCAGACAAATGAGCGAAAAAGAGCAGAAACAGTGGTATGTGGTGCGCGCCATCGGGGGTAAGGAAAAAAAGGTGAAGGAGTATATCGAATCCGAAATACGCCACCTCCACCTCGAAGACTACATCTCCCAGGTGCTGATCCCTACCGAGAAGATCTACACGATCCGCAACGGTAAGAAAGTCAGCAAGGAACGCGTTTCATTCCCCGGTTATGTATTGGTCGAAGCGGCTTTCGTAGGAGAGATTCCGCTTATCTTACGCAACACGCCCAACGTACTCGGCTTCCTCGGCGACTCGAAAGAGGCCAGCAAATCCATGCAGGCGACACCCCTCCGTCCACAAGAGGTGGCACGCATCCTCGGACTTGTCGACGAAATGAGTGCGGGCGAAGAAGAGAACGAAGTGCCGTTCTTCGTCGGTGAAACGGTCAAAGTTACCGATGGTCCTTTCTCATCGCTGAGCGGGACCATCGAGGCCGTCGACAACGAACGCAAAAAACTTACGGTCTCGGTTAAGATATTCGGGCGCAAGACTCCCCTGGAGTTAAGTTTTATGCAAGTTGAAAAAGAGTAGGATTTTCCTACTGAGATGATTTTTATGCGTTACGCTTTTCGCCAAAATCCTCATTTACTTAAAGTAAACTCCGGTTTTGGCTCAGGTGCAAGCCTTTAAAAATCAATCATTAGAAAAGTCCGCCGAAAAAATTAACCAAGGAAAATTATGGCAAAAGAGGTTGCTGCATTTATCAAATTGCAGATCAAAGGTGGCGCCGCAAACCCTTCGCCTCCCGTCGGACCGGCCCTCGGTTCGAAAGGTGTCAACATCATGGACTTCTGCAAGCAGTTCAATGCGAGGACACAGGACAAGGCAGGCAAGGTTTTGCCCGTTATCATAACCGTATACGGCGATAAGTCTTTCGACTTCATCGTTAAACAGCCGCCGGTAGCCGTACAACTCAAAGATGCAGCCAAGGTACAATCGGGCTCGGCCGAACCCAACCGTAAGAAGGTGGGCCAGGTGACCTGGGACCAGGTGATGGAAATCGCCAAGGACAAGGCCCCCGACATGAACTGCTTCACGCTTGAGTCCGCCATGAAAATGGTTGCAGGTACGGCCCGCAGCATGGGTATCAATGTCGTAGGCGAATTTCCTAAATTGTAAGAGAGTATGGCAAAGCTGACAAAGAACATGAAAGCGGCGCTCGCCAAGGTCGAAAACGGCAAGCTGTACAAGCTGGGCGAAGCGGCATCTCTCGTCAAGGAGATCACCTATACGAAATTCGATTCCTCCGTGGATATCGACGTGCGCCTGGGCGTAGACCCCCGCAAAGCGAACCAGATGGTGCGCGGCGTGGTGACCCTGCCCCACGGCACAGGTAAAGAAGTGCGCGTGCTGGTGCTTTGCACCCCCGACAAGGAGGCCGAAGCGAAAGCGGCAGGCGCAGACCACGTAGGTATGGACGACTACATCGAGAAGATCAAAGGCGGTTGGACCGATGTGGACGTGATCATCACCACGCCCAACGTCATGGCCAAGGTCGGCGCGTTGGGACGTATCCTGGGTCCCCGCGGGCTGATGCCCAACCCCAAAACGGGTACCGTCACGATGGAAGTAGGCAAAGCCGTCGAAGAAGTGAAGGCCGGTAAGATCGACTTCAAGGTCGATAAATTCGGTATCGTACACACTTCGATCGGTAAAGTTTCGTTCACCCCCGAGCAGATCACCGACAATGCACGCGAGTTCATGCAGATGATCAACAAACTCAAACCCTCGGCGGCGAAAGGCACCTACGTACAGAGCATCTACCTCAGTTCGACGATGAGCCCCGGCTTGCAGATCGATCCCAAATCGGTTGACACTAAAACGAATTAACCATGACAAGGGAAGAAAAAACAGTCATCATAGACGCACTGGCCGAGAAGCTCCAACAGTATCCCCACTTCTACCTGACCGACATCTCGGGCCTGAACGCCGAGCAGACCGCAAAGCTGCGCCGCCAGTGCTTCGAGCGTAAGATCAACCTGGTGGTGGTGAAGAACACTCTCTTCACGAAAGCCCTCGAAAAGGTAGAGAAAGCCGACGAGCAACTCGTGGCCGTCCTCGAAGGTTCGACCTCTGTGATGTTCAGCGAAGTGAGCAAATCGCCCGCCCAGCTGATCAAGGAGTTCCGCAAAGGCAAGCAAGAAAAGCCCCTGCTGAAAGGCGCTTACGTACAGGAGTCGGTCTACATCGGGGACCACACGCTGGAAGACCTGGTGAACATCAAGAGCCGCGAAGAGCTTATCGGTGATATCATCGGTATGCTGCAATCTCCGGCCCAGAATGTCATCTCGGCCCTCCAGGCTGCAGGCGGCGGCAAGGTCGCAGGCCTCGTGAAGAGCCTCGAAGAGCGCGGAGCGTAACAGGGGCGCACGCCTGACCGCGCGGAAGGCAGTTATGCCTGTATGCGCAGAGTTCGATAGGGTGTCCCGCAATAAAAAAAGTGGCATGAGCCACGCCGGAGTGAAAGGCCCGGACCAAAAAACAAAAACAGAAAACGAAAATAATTTTAAATTTAAGACCATCATGGCAGACATCAAAAAATTAGCTGAAGAGTTGGTAAACCTGACAGTTAAAGACGTAACCGAACTGGCCAAAATCCTCAAGGAAGAATACGGTATCGAACCCGCAGCCGCTGCAGTCGCAGTTGCCGCCGCTCCTGCCGCCGCCGGCGAAGCAGCCGTAGCCGAAAAAACCGCATTCGACGTGATCCTCACCTCGGGCGGCCAGGCTAAACTGCAGGTTGTCAAAGTGGTGAAAGAAATCACCAACCTCGGCCTGAAAGAGGCTAAAGACCTCGTAGACGGCGCTCCGAAAGCCATCAAGGAAGGCGTTTCGAAAACCGAAGCCGAAAGCATCAAAGCCCAACTCGAAGAAGCAGGTGCTGAAGTTGAGATTAAGTAAGGCGTCTTAATTTCATTCCACAGGTGTAGAGCCTATCCGTAGGCTCTATACCTTTTCTCGTTTACAAAAGGGCCGCCTTGTGCGACCCGCCGAAAGTCCGCCCTTCCCCTTTTCCGCACGCGCTCAGATGCCCGTCCAGGAAAAGGGGAACGGTCGGCAAAAAAAGGGCCGGAGATAAGGGCCGCAGCCATCAAGGCGCCGGAGGTTCGGAAAGGACCGGGCGCGGATGAAGGTGCGGGACGTTCGAAGGTCCGGAACCGGGGCCAGGAAATTTCCGCCCCGCCACGGGAGCCGGAGATGGGGGTTGCCGCAATGCAGGAGTGACAGGAAGTTGCCGACGACGAGTGGACAGGACCCGGGACGGGTGCCGGCCACCGGCGGGAGCAAGCCCGGAAAGGGCGCCGGTCACAAAAATGGCAGGCCCGGAAGGCCGTCCCGCCCGAGCTATCGGAAAATAGCGAAAACAAAAATATCGTAAAAGACGATGTCCTCAAAACAGACCAACCAGAGAATCAGCTTTTCGCAGGTAAAGAACCGGATGCCCTATCCCGACTTCCTGGAGATACAGCTGAAATCGTTTCATGATTTCTTCCAGCTGGACACCACGGCCGAGAACCGTAAGAACGAAGGCCTCTACAAGGTGTTCATGGAGAACTTCCCGATCACGGACACACGGAATAATTTCGTCCTGGAATTCATAGATTACTACGTCGACCCGCCCAGATACTCGATCGAAGAGTGCCTCGAGCGCGGCCTGACGTACAGCGTGCCCCTGAAGGCGAAGCTCAAACTGTATTGCACGGATTCGGAACACGAGGACTTCGATACCGTCATCCAGGACGTTTATTTCGGCACGATCCCCTACATGACCCCGCGCGGTACGTTCGTCATCAACGGCGCCGAGCGTGTGATCGTGTCGCAGCTGCACCGCTCGCCCGGCGTTTTCTTCGGGCAGAGCATGCACACCAACGGTACGAAACTTTATTCGGCCCGTATCATCCCCTTCAAGGGATCGTGGATCGAATTCGCTACGGACATCAACAACGTGATGTACGCCTACATCGACCGTAAAAAGAAATTACCCGTCACCACCCTGCTGCGTGCGATCTGTTTCGAGTCTGACAAGCAGATCCTCGAAATCTTCGACCTGGCGGACGAGGTGAAGGTGAGCAAAACGACCCTCGCGAAAGCCGTAGGCCGCAAACTGGCTGCGCGCGTGCTGAAAACCTGGGTCGAGGACTTCGTCGACGAGGACACCGGCGAAGTGGTTTCGATCGAGCGTAACGAGATCATCGTCGACCGCGAAACCATCCTTGAGAAAGAACATATCGACGAGATCGTCGAGTCCGGCGCCAAGAGCATCCTGTTGCACAAGGAGAGCCAGACCGGCACCGACTTCTCGATCGTATACAATACCCTGCAAAAGGACCCATGCAACTCGGAAAAGGAGGCCGTCGTGTACATCTACCGGCAGCTGCGCAACTCCGAGCCGCCCGATGAGGCTACGGCCCGCGACGTGATCGAGAAGCTGTTCTTCTCGGACAAGCGTTACGACCTGGGCGAGGTGGGCCGTTTCAGGATCAACAAAAAGCTGGGCCTGGAGATCGACCCGTCGATCCGTATCCTGACCAAGGACGACATGATCGCCATCATCAAGTACCTGATCCAGCTGATCAACTCGAAGACCGACGTGGACGACATCGACCACCTCTCGAACCGCCGTGTGCGCACGGTGGGCGAGCAGCTGGCCAACCAGTTCTCGGTGGGCTTCGTGCGCATGGCGCGTACGATCCGCGAGCGCATGAACGTGCGTGACAACGAGGTGTTCACGCCCGTCGACCTGATCAACGCCAAGACGCTGTCGAGCGTAATCAACTCGTTCTTCGGCACCAACCAGCTCTCGCAGTTCATGGACCAGACCAACCCCCTGGCCGATATGACCCACAAACGCCGTATGTCGGCGCTCGGGCCGGGCGGCCTGTCGAGGGAAAGGGCCGGTTTCGAGGTGCGTGACGTACACTATACCCACTACGGCCGTCTGTGCCCCATCGAAACGCCGGAAGGGCCGAACATCGGCCTGATCTCGTCGATGTGCGTCTACGCCAAGGTGAGCGAGATGGGCTTCATCGAAACCCCCTACCGCAAGGTGGCCGAAGGCAAGGTGGACCTGACGAATAAAGGTATCGTCTACATGAGCGCCGAGGAAGAGGAGCACCTGGTGATCGCGCAGGCCAACGCGCCGCTCGATGAGAAGGGCTACTTCGCCGAACCGGAGCGTATCAAATCGCGCGTGGAGAGCGACTTCCCGGTGGTGACCTCGGCCGAGGTGGACTACATGGACGTGGCGCCGAACCAGATCGCGTCGATCGCCGCGTCGCTGATCCCCTTCCTGGAGCACGACGACGCCAACCGCGCGCTGATGGGATCGAACATGATGCGCCAGGCGGTGCCCCTCGTGACGTGCGAAGCGCCGATCGTGGGTACGGGCCTGGAACACGATATGATGGCCGATTCGCGCATCCATATCATGGCCGAAGGCGACGGTACGGTAATGCTGGCCGACGCCAGCCAGATCCAGGTCCGCTACGACCGTACGGACGATGAGAAATTGGTTTCTTTCGATCCGGAAGTGACAGTGTACGAACTTCCGCGCTACCGCAAGACCAACCAGAATACCTCCATCACCCTCAAGCCTACGGTCATGACCGGCCAGAAGGTGGCCAGGGGACAGATCATGACCGACGGCTACTCGACCCAGGAGGGCGAACTGGCCATCGGACGCAACCTGAAAGTGGCGTTCATGCCCTGGAAAGGGTACAACTTCGAGGACGCCATCGTGATCTCGGAGCGCATCATGAGGGAAGATATCTTCACCTCGGTGCACGTGGACGAGTATATCATGGAGGTGCGCGATACGAAGCGCGGCGTGGAAGAGTTGACTTCGGACATTCCGAACGTGAGCGAGGATGCGACGAAAGACCTCGACGAGAACGGGATCATCCGCATCGGCGCCAACGTCAAACCGGGCGATATCCTGATCGGCAAGATCACCCCGAAAGGCGAAAGCGACCCCTCGCCCGAGGAGAAGCTGCTGCGTGCGATCTTCGGCGACAAGGCCGGCGACGTGAAGGACGCCTCGCTCAAGGCACAGCCTTCGTTGTACGGCGTGGTGGTGGACAAGAAGCTGTTCAGCCGCGCGCAGAAGGACAATAAGAAAGGCAAACTGACCGAAAAGACGCAGCTCGAAAAACTCGACGCGCAGTTCGTCAAGGAAACGACCGAACTGAAGAACCGCCTGATCGAGAAACTGTGGGTGCTGCTCAAGGACAGGACCACGACCGGCATCCGCGACTACTTCGGCGCCGAGTTGTACTCGAAAGGCGCGAAGTTCTCGCAGAAGATGTTGGGCGAGATCGACTACATGAACCTTTCGACCGACAAGTGGACCGGCGATGCGCACATCGACACGCTCGTGGACAAGGCGATCAACAACTACGTGCTTAAATACAAGGAGTGCGACGCGATGGTCAAGCGCGAGAAGTACAACCTGACCAACGGCGACGAGCTTCCCGCAGGCATCATCCAGCTGGCCAAAGTCTACATCGCCAAGAAGCGCAAGCTGAAGGTGGGCGACAAAATGGCCGGCCGCCACGGGAACAAGGGTATCGTCGCGCGCTGCGTACGCGATGAGGATATGCCGTTCCTGGAGGACGGCTCGATCGTGGATATCGTGCTCAACCCGTTGGGCGTGCCTTCGCGTATGAACCTCGGGCAGATCTACGAAACGGTGCTCGGATGGGCCGGCAAGGAGTTGGGGATGAAATTCGCCACGCCGATCTTCGACGGCGCCTCGCTCGACCAGATCAATGAATACGCCGGAAAGGCGGGCATCCCGCGCAGCGGACGCACCTACCTCTACGACGGCGGCACGGGCGATAAATTCGACCAGCCGGCCACGGTGGGCGTGATCTACATGCTCAAACTGGGCCACATGATCGACGACAAGATGCACGCCCGTTCCATAGGGCCGTACTCGCTGATCACCCAGCAGCCGCTGGGCGGTAAGGCGCAGTTCGGGGGCCAGCGTTTCGGCGAGATGGAGGTTTGGGCGCTCGAAGCGTTCGGCGCAGCCAATATCCTGCAGGAGATCCTGACGATCAAGTCCGACGACGTGATGGGCCGTGCCAAGGCGTACGAAGCCATCGTCAAGGGTGACAACCTGCCGCAACCGGGCATCCCCGAGTCGCTCAACGTGCTGCTGCACGAGTTGCGCGGCCAGGCGGTCAGCGTGAAGCTGGACTAAACGCCGGCGGGGAGGAGCTGAACGCAGCCCGCAGCCGACTTTTGTTACGAAGAAAGGACGGGTCCCCGGCTGACTTTTGTTACGAAGAAACGGGTGGAGGATACCCGGCTGATTTTCGGCGGAACGGACATGCCCCGATGAATTTTGTTACAAAGAAAAACAACATATTATGTCATTCAAGAAAGACAACAAACCGGCAACGAGCTTCAACAAGATCTCGATAGGATTGGCCTCCCCGGAGGAGATCCTCGAAAACTCGAGCGGCGAAGTGCTCAAACCGGAAACGATCAACTACCGCACCTATAAACCGGAGCGGGACGGTCTGTTCTGCGAGCGCATCTTCGGCCCGGTGAAGGACTACGAATGCCATTGCGGCAAATATAAGCGCATCCGCTACAAGGGGATCGTCTGCGACCGTTGCGGCGTGGAGGTGACCGAGAAAAAGGTGCGCCGCGAACGCATGGGACATATCTCGCTGGTGGTCCCGGTGGTGCATATCTGGTATTTCCGCTCGCTGCCCTCGAAAATAGGCTACCTGCTGGGGATCCCGTCGAAGAAACTCGAAGCGATCGTCTACTACGAGCGTTACGTGGTGGTCAATGCGGGCGCCGCGGCCGTAAACGGGGTGTCGAACCTCGACCTGCTGGCCGAGAAGGAGTACCTCGATATCCTGGCCACGCTGCCCAAAGGCAACCAGCACCTGGACGATTCGGATCCCGAGAAATTCATCGCCATGATGGGCGCCGAGGCCATCTACACCCTCCTGGAGAAAGTGGACCTCGACTCGCTGACCTTCTCGCTGCGCCACAAGGCCAACAGCGAAACTTCGCAGCAGCGTAAGAGCGAAGCGCTGAAGCGTCTGCACGTTATCGAGGCGTTCCGCGACTCGCGCGAGGTGAACAAACCCGAGTGGATGGTGCTGAAAGTGGTTCCGGTGATCCCGCCCGAGTTGCGCCCGTTGGTGCCCCTGGACGGCGGCCGTTTCGCGACGAGCGACCTGAACGACCTCTACCGCCGTGTGATCATCCGTAACAACCGTCTCAAAAGGCTCATCGAAATCAAGGCCCCCGAAGTGATCCTGCGCAACGAAAAGCGCATGTTGCAGGAGGCCGTGGACTCGCTGTTCGACAACTCGCGCAAGAGCAACGCCGTCAAAACGGAAAGCAACCGTCCGCTCAAATCGCTCAGCGACAGCCTGAAGGGTAAGCAGGGGCGCTTCCGCCAGAACCTGCTGGGTAAGCGTGTGGACTACTCGGCCCGTTCGGTGATCGTCGTAGGCCCCGAACTGAAGATGCACGAGTGCGGCCTGCCGAAAGACATGGCCGCCGAACTCTACAAGCCGTTCATCATCCGCAAGCTCATCGAGCGCGGGATCGTCAAGACGGTCAAATCGGCCAAGAAGATCATCGACCGCCGCGACCCGGTGGTTTGGGATATCCTCGAAAACGTGCTCAAAGGCCATCCGGTGCTGCTAAACCGCGCCCCGACCCTGCACAGGCTCGGTATCCAGGCGTTCCAGCCCAAGTTGATCGAGGGGAAAGCCATCCAGCTGCACCCGCTGTCGTGTACGGCGTTCAACGCCGACTTCGACGGCGACCAGATGGCCGTGCACCTGCCGCTGGGCAACGCCGCCATCCTGGAGGCCCAGATCCTCATGCTGGGGTCGCACAACATCCTCAACCCGGCCAACGGCGCGCCGATCACCGTTCCCTCGCAGGACATGGTGCTCGGGCTGTATTATATCACCAAACCCCGCAGGGGCGTGAAAGGCGAGGGCCTGACGTTCTACGGCCCCGAGGAGGCGATTATCGCCTATAACGAGGGCGCCGCAGCGCTGCACGCGAAGGTGAGGGTGATGGTCGAAACGGTGGATGCAAACGACAACCGCAAGCGCGAACTGGTCGAAACGACCATCGGCCGCATCATTTTCAACCAGGTGGTACCCACCGAGGTGGGCTACATCAACGAACTGCTCACGAAGCGCTCGCTGAGGGATATCATCGGTGTGGTGATGAAAAAAGCGGGCGCCGACAAGGCCGCCAACTTCCTGGACGACATTAAGAACCTCGGATACCAGATGGCATTCCGCGGCGGGTTGTCGTTCAACCTCGACGCGGTGATCATCCCCGAGGAAAAAACCTCGCTGGTGAATGAAGGCTACGAGCGCGTGGATGAGGTGATGGAGTCGTACAACGCCGGTCTGATCACCAACAACGAACGCTACAACCAGATCATCGATATCTGGACCAATATCAACTCGAAACTCACCAAGACGGTGCTTGACCACCTGGTGTCGGACCAGGACGGCTTCAACCCCGTCTATATGATGCTCGACTCGGGCGCCCGCGGTTCGAAAGAACAGATCCGCCAGTTGTCGGGGATGCGCGGTCTGATGGCCAAGCCCCAGAAATCGGGCAGCGAAGGCGGCCAGGTCATCGAGAACCCGATCCTTTCGAACTTCAAGGAGGGACTGTCGGTGCTGGAGTACTTCATTTCGACGCACGGTGCGCGTAAGGGTCTTGCGGATACCGCTCTGAAGACGGCCGACGCGGGTTACCTCACGCGCCGTCTGGTCGATGTGGCGCAGGACGTGATCATCAACGAAGAGGACTGCGGCACGCTGCGCGGACTGTCGGCCACGGCCGTCAAACGCAACGAGGACGTGGTGCAGACCCTTTACGAGCGCATCCTGGGCCGTACGGCGGTGGCCGATGTATACCATCCGCTGACCGGCGAACTGATGTGCGCCGCCGGCGACGAGATTACTGAGAACATCGCCCAGGCCATTGAGGAATCGCCCGTCGAACAGGTGGAGATCCGCTCTGTCCTGACCTGTGAGTCGCGCCGCGGGGTGTGCGCCAAATGCTACGGCCGCAACCTGGCGACGGGACGCCCCGTGCAGAAGGGCGAAGTGGTCGGCGTGATCGCCGCGCAGTCCATCGGCGAGCCGGGTACGCAGCTGACGCTCCGTACGTTCCACGTCGGCGGTGTGGCCGGGTCGGTGGCCGTGGACAACAACATCACGGCACGCTACAACGGTAAACTGGAGATCGACGATTTGCGTACGGTGCCCTCGGGCGACAACAAGGACGCGCGTATCGTCATCAGCCGCCTCTCGGAACTGCGCATCGTGGACGAAAACACGGGCATCACGCTCTACACCCACAACCTGCCGTACGGTTCGTCGGTCTACATGAACGACGGCGACACGGTCAAAAAAGGCGACCTGGTCTGCGAATGGGACCCCTACAACGCGGTCATTATCTCGGAATTCGAGGGCAAGACCGGCTTCGACAACCTGATCGAAGGTGCGACCTACCGCGAGGAATTCGACGAACAGACCGGCCTTCGTGAGAAAGTGATCGTCGAGTCGCGCGACAAGACCAAGAACCCTGTGATCCGCATCCTGGACAAGCAGGGTGAGGAGCAGAAACAATACAACCTGCCCGTGGGCGCCCACATCGTGGTCAAGGAGAACGCGAAAGTGCGTGCAGGCGACATCCTGATCAAGATCCCGCGCGCCGTCGGTAAGACGGGTGACATCACGGGGGGTCTGCCCCGCGTGACGGAGCTGTTCGAGGCCCGTAACCCGTCGAACCCGGCCATCGTGTCGGAGATCGACGGCGAGGTATCGTTCGGCAAGATCAAACGCGGTAACCGCGAGATCGTCATCACCTCGAAAGCGGGCGACGTGAAGCGTTACCTGGTGCCCCTTTCGCGGCAGATCCTGGTGCAGGAGAATGACTACGTGCGTGCGGGGATGCCGCTTTCGGACGGTGCCATCACCCCGGGCGACATCCTGGCCATCCAGGGCCCGACGAAGGTGCAGGAGTATATCGTCAACGAGATCCAGGAGGTGTACCGTATGCAGGGCGTGAAGATCAACGACAAACACTTCGAAGTGATCGTGCGCCAGATGATGAACAAGGTGCAGATCGAGGATCCGGGCGATACGCGCTTCCTCGAAGAGCAGGTGACGGACAAGTGGGAATTCATGGAGGTCAACGACGAGTTGTACGACAAAGTGGTCGTCACGGACGCCGGCGATTCGCAGGATGTCCAGCCGGGCCAGATCATCTCTGTGCGCAAGTTGCGCGACGAGAACTCGATCCTCAAACGCAAGGACCAGAAACTGGTCGAAGTGCGCGACATCATTCCCGCCACGTCGAACCAGGTCCTCCAGGGGATTACCCGTGCGGCACTGCAAACCAGCAGCTTCATGTCGGCGGCCTCGTTCCAGGAAACCACCAAGGTGCTCAACGAGGCAGCCATCCTCGGCAAGACCGACCCGCTCGAAAAGCTCAAGGAGAACGTTATCTGCGGCCACCTGATCCCTGCGGGTACGGGTGTGCGCGACTACCAGAACATCATCGTCGGGTCGATGGACGACTACAACGCGATGGTGGCCGACCGGTAGCCGGGGCTGTGAAGGCGCGGGGAAAGGAAGCCCCATTTCATTCAGCCGCGTAAGGCCTGCGGAGAGGGTCGACAAGATTCCGGAAAAAAAGCCCTGCCTGTATGGCAGGGCTTTTTTGCGGACGGCGGGGAACGAGGGCAGGGAAAAGGAAATTCGTGACATATACGGTTAGGAGATGTCCCTGATACGGCTTTGGCACCAAAGGGGTGAGTGAATCCCGCATGTGCAAAATCCAAATACGAATATGTGGTATTCGTATGATTCGGTTTCCAAGATCGCGTTTGCCTATCGCAATTATATACGATCGGCACCCAACCTCTTTTTCCAGGCCGCCGTGCGATCCGCATCCCCACCGGAAGCCGCAGAACGGCCCGGGAGATAGGAAACATTTCTGCGGATGTGTAAAGTATATGATTGCCTTTTTTAGGTATAATGGACAAAGGCGGCTGGTGGAATGGCTGTAAATTTCTAATTGTGACCGAATTACATGCAAATAAATGAAGTCCAGTTCATCCAGGTCGATAAGACATCCATAAAACTTAGCGCAAAACCTGCTCCGGGCACCGTAGAAGGGCGCAGAGCGGGTTTTGCGAGAACCCACAAAACCAACCACTTTTGCCCACATTACCCTTTTTTATCCCGCAACGAAGGAAGCCTTTCCGGGAAACCCTCTTTTGCCGTTTTCTCCTTCCCGCCATTCGGAAAAATACAAGCCGGTTACGCTGTCTTCGATTGGAACCTTCGTACACAGCGGATTATACCTTCATCCCCACCGGCATTGAAAAGGGGAGGGGCATACGCGCCCTTCCCCTTCCAATGCAGTAAGTCATAGCGGAGTAGTTGTAGCTTTGCCGGACCCTCCTATCTGCGCGCTGCCGCAAAACGGCCATCAGCCAAACGACCAATTTTACCTATCCGAACCCCGTGTTAAATAACGCCAATCATTTAAAAATATTAAAACGGGCGAGCAGGGAGTTCTTGCGGGCCATGACGAAGCCTTCGAGCAGCAGCAGGAAAAGCGCTACGGCCACTAAATACTGGTATTGTTCGTTATACTCCTCGAACACCATCGAGGTAAGCTTTTGCTTTTCGGTCTTGTTGATCCGGTCGATGATCTCCTTCAGGCCGAGGCTGTTGTTGTCGGCACGGATATAGGCTCCCCCGGTGACCAGGGCAAGCTGTTCGAGGACCGGCTCATCGAGGCGCGTCACGACGATCTCGCCCTTTTCGTCGCGCATAAAATCGTCCCCGACGGCGATCGGGGCGCCCTCAGGCGTACCGATACCGATCGCGTAAACCTTGATCCCGTTGTCCTTGGCGCGTACGGCGGCCGCTACGGGATCGTCGTCATGGTTCTCGCCGTCCGAGATCACGATGATCACGCGGCTGCCCTCGCTGCCCGACGAAAAACTGCCGGCGGCCAGGTCGATCGCCGCGCCGATGGCTGTCCCCTGGCGCGACACCATGTCGGGCGAAAGCTGGTTGACGAAATTGCGGGCGGTGATGTAGTCCGACGTGATCGGCAACTGCACATAGGCGTCGCCCGCAAAGGCCACCAGTCCTACCTGGTCCTGTTGGAGGCCCTCCAGAAGGCGGCCGATAGCGTTTTTGGTGCGTTCCAGGCGGTTGGGTTCGAAATCGCGGGCCAGCATGCTGTTCGACACGTCGACGCAAAGCATGATCTCGATACCGGTACGTTTGACCTCCTTGAGTTTCGACCCGAACTGGGGCCGTGCCAGCGCCAGCACCGCAAATCCCAGCGCCGCCGCCGTCAGTATGAATTTATAGCGTTCGCGGCGCGGCGAGAAATCGGGCATCAGCGCACGCAGGGTTTGCTGCCGGCCGAATTTGCGGAGGTTCGCCCCGCGGCGGCGCACCGCATAGATGTACAGCCCCGCCAGCAGCGGCACGAGCAGCAGCAGATACAGGTATTCGGGTGATGCGAATCGGAACATGGCGGAAATATTATCTGTAAAGCCTGAATAATCTCGGTTTAAATCCCATCGTTATATTTTTCGCGGGACCGGCGGGTTCACGTTCCGAACCGCATAGGATCCCGGTCGCAAATTCTCCCGCGGCAGGGGCCGCCGGGCGCCGGCAGGCACTACGGTATCTGCCTTACGAGCAGGTGGCGCGTCAGCACCTCGGCCGCCAGCAACAGCACCGCCCACAGCAGGAATACCCCGAACAGTTCGGTATAACGCGTGAAGTCGGTTACTTCGACCTCGGTCTTTTCCAACTGGTTGATCTGGCTGTATATGGCCTGCAAACTGCCCGTGTCGGTGGCGCGGAAATACTCGCCGCCGGTCTTGGCCGCGATCTCGCGCAGTGTCTGCTCGTCGATCTCCACCGGCATCTGCTGGTAGCCCGCCGGACGGCCAAAAATATCGTACACCGGATAGGGCGCCATGCCGCGTTTGCCCACCCCGATCGTATAGACCTTGATGCCGTACGTTTCGGCGATCTCGGCCGCGGTCAGCGGAGTGATCTGGCCCCGGTTGTTCACCCCGTCCGTGAGCAGGATGACCACCTTGCTTTTGGCCGTGCTCTCGCGCAGGCGGTTCACCGCCGTGGCCAGGCCGTTCCCGATGGCCGTGCCGTCCTCGACCAGCCCCGTCTTGATACCGCCCAGCAGCGTAAGCAGCGAACGGCGGTCGGTCGTCAGCGGGCATTGAGTGAAACTCTCCCCGGCGAACACCACCAGTCCCACCCGGTCATTCTGCCGGTCGGCAATGAATTGCCCGGCGGTCGCCTTGGCGGCCTCGATACGGTCTTTCGGCTCGAAATCGAGGGCGAGCATACTGGTCGAAATGTCGATCGCCAACATGATGTCGATGCCTTCTGTGGTCGAGTCGCTCCCGCTGCTGGCTGACTGGGGCCGTGCCAGCGCCGCCACCAGCAGGGCCACCGCCCCGCAACGCAACACGAAAGGAATATGGCGCAGGTAGTAGCGCACCGTGCGCGGGGCGTCGGCGACGGGATCGACCGTCGAGATGACGATCGAGGCACGGCTGCGGCGATAACGCCACACGTACCACCCCGCCATCAGCGGGACCCACAGCAGCAACCACAACAATTGCGGGTTTGCAAATCTCGATATATCCATCGTTTACCTGTTTCTCAAATCATCATCCCCGCCTTGCGAACCGAACCGTCCGCCACCGGCGGCGGACGGAGCCTGGAGGCGGAACCACCTGCCGGATCTTATGCCGTGCAGGCCGCCAACCGACGCTGCGGAGCGAGCCCAAAGGCCGCTTGCGAACCATGCCGGGCCGCGGGGAGGAAATCCGTGCGCGGCACAGGCAGCTCCCCCGAGTGCAGGGAGGTATCCTCCGCGGGCTGCGGGACCGCCCGCCCGACGCCTACCAGTTCTTGCCCCTCGGCGCCTCTTTAGGCTTTTTCTCATCGACCTTCTCGCGGGTCTTGTCCTCGCTCATCTGCATCGCCTGCAGGATCTGCGCCGCCTCCTGTTCGCTCATCCCCTCCCTGGCATCCTTCGGCTGGGCGGGCCGGGGCTCGGGCTGCTTCTGCTGGTCTTGCTGGTTATCTTTGTTGTCCTTATTATCCTTATCGTCATCGCCGCCGCCCTTGTTCTTATCGAGCAGCTTTTGGGCGTAAGCGAGGTTGAACTTGGCTTCCTGGTCCGACGGGTTGATGCGCAGCGACTGCTTGTAGGCCTCGATCGCCTCTTCCAGTTTGCGCTGCTGGAACAGGGCGTTGCCGTTATCATACCACGTCGCGGCGGCACTCGACCGATGCAGCGAGTCGACGGCGATCCGCCCGAACAGTCCGGCCGCCTCATCCCACCGTTTCTGCTTGTAGAGCGACTTGGCCAGGTTGGCCGTGGCTTCGTAGCACTCGGGCGATTTTTCGAGCGCGCGGCGGTAGTTGATCTCCGCCTCAACGTAGTTTTCCCGCTCGTACTGGCGGTTGCCCGCACGCACGATACCCCGCTCCGGATAGCGCTGGGCCGCCAGGGGCGCCGAGGCCATAACGGCCAATATGAAGGTCAGTATCCGTTTCATATCTTTTGTGCTTCGGGATCGGCGGGGGCTTCGGCGGGTTTCGTATCTTCCACGAAATAGTAGGCGTCGTTGTAGCACGCCTCGTTGTCTTCGGCCGAAGGGGTGTACTTGGCGAATTTGGCCAGGTCGGCCACGCCCAGCAGCCCCGCCAGTTTCGAGCGGTTGGTTTCCGACAACTCGACACCCTTCAGGGCCCGCATCAGCTCGTCGGTGGTCATCTCCATGGCCTGGATACCGTAACGGCCTTCGATGTAGGTACGCACGATATCGGCCAGCAGCGTATAATATTGCTTATGCTTGTTGTTCTGCCACAATTTCTGATGGTGGAGGGCTTCCAGGGCGCGGATGGCGGCCACATGGGGCGGCACCGCCTCGCGGCGGCCGAAGATCGTGTGGTCGCGGCGCCACTTGCGGACCATCCACACGGCCGCGACGACCAGCGCGACGAGCAGCAGCGCCATCAGGATATAGCCGCTGATCTCGCCCGCACGCAACGGCATGCGCATCGTGGGTTTGATGTCGTAGATGGTCTGGGTGGTGGTGTCGATCTCGAAAGTCGACACCTGCACCATGATCGAGTCGGGCTTGGCCCACACCGTGTCGGTGACGTTCTTATCTTTGTAGAGCACCGACATGCCCTTGATGCCGTAATGGCCCGCGTCGAACGCCGTGAGCGTCCACTCTTTGGCCAGCGTCACGCGCCGCCCGTCCTTTCTGACCGTATCTTCCCTGCCCTCGGCCAGGATCTCGATGTATTCGGTGAGCATCCACGGCCCTTTTTCGGGCGGTTCGGGCGCAGGCCAGCCGATCTGCTGCATGATGTCCTTGTCGACCTCCATGCGCAGGGTGAAATGGTCGCCGATGGCGATGCTGTCCGGAATGAAGCGCACCGTCACCACCGGGGCGCCGGCCTTGTTCGTTTTCGGAGCGGCCTGCGGTGCTTTCGCCGCGGCGGGCCTGCCCTGGGGCGCCGTCTGGCCCCATACCATCCATGTGCAGCCCAGCAACACGGCCAATGTCAATACCCTTTTCATCGTCCTACCGGTGTTTGAAAAGTTTGATGAGCGCCTTGACGTAATCCTCGCCCGTGGCCACCATCGCATAGTCCACCCGCGAACGCTTCAGCGTGCGGTCGGTGGTTTCACTACGCTGCTGCCAACGGCGGGCATAGCTCTCGCGCACCGACGCCGACGCCGTATCCACCACCACCTTGCGTCCCGTCTCGGCGTCCGCCAGTTCGACGAACCCTACGTTGGGAAGCTCGGCCTCGCGCTGGTCCCACACCCGTACGCCCACGATGTCGTGTTTACCCGCGGCGATGCGAAGGGCATCTTCGTAGCGGGGCTGCCCGCCGTCGAAATCCAGGAAGTCCGACAACACGAAGGCCGTGCAGCGCTTTTTGATGGCGTTGGTGATAAAGCGCAACGGCTCGGCCAGCGAGGTACCCTTATGCTGCGGCGTAAATTCGATCAGTTCGCGGATGATCATCAGGATATGGGCGCGGCCTTTCTTCGGGGGGATAAATTTTTCGACCCGGTCCGAGAAGAACAGGCATCCCACCTTGTCGTTATTCTGCGCGGCCGAAAAGGCCAGCACGGCGGCGATCTCGGTGATGATATTTTTCTTCACCTTGTCGGTGGTGCCGAACATGCGCGACGAACTGACATCCACCAGGAGCATCATCGTCAGCTCGCGCTCCTCCTCGTAGACCTTGATGTGGGCCTTGCGGCTGCGTGCGGTGACGTTCCAGTCGATGTCGCGCACGTCGTCGCCCGGCTGGTACTCGCGTACCTCGCTGAAAGCCATGCCGCGCCCCTTGAACGCCGTATGGTAGCGCCCGGCGAAGATCTCGCGCGAGAGGCCCCGCGTCTTGATCTCGATCTTGCGCACCTGCCGCAATATGTCGGTACTGTTTTCCATTACTCGCTCTTGATCAGTCCCCTCAGGGATTTGTCGTTCCGGGACAGTTCCCCGGTCAGCTGGGTCACCGAGATCAACGTGCCGCCGGTGACGTATATGACCGGGTCTTTCATCCTGCTTTTGTCGGCGCACGGGCGGGCGTACGTCCGCATCGTGTAGCCCTCTTTGGTCAGTTCGCCCAGCAGGGCGTACCCCGATGCCGAAACCACCGAACGGATGTCTTTTTCAAACGCTTCGGCCATCCCCGCCTTCATCGCCCCGCGGTCTTTCACCGTCAGTGCGCGCAGGCCTTCCATGCCTTCGGGGATCTTGTCGCCCTGGCCGGCCGCCCTGGCCGCAAGCAGCATCATTTTACCCACCTTGCCCGATTCGACGCCCTGCAGGCCGGAATATTTCGCGTAAAGGGCATCGAACGTGGCCGTCTGGGCCACTGCTGCCGCAGGCAGCAGGACTGCCGCCACGAATATGGCCAGCCAGCGCCTCATTAGGGTACTTCGACGTTGTTCAGGATGTCGGTGATGATCTCTTCGGAGGTGATGTTCTCGGCCTCGGCCTCGTACGACAGCCCGATGCGGTGGCGCAGCACGTCGTGGCATACGGCACGCACGTCCTCCGGGATCACATACCCGCGCCGCTTGATGAAGGCGTAGGCCTTGGCGGCTTTGGCCAGCGAGATGCTCGCGCGCGGCGACCCCCCGTAGGAGATCAGCGGCTGCAATTTGGCGAGGTTATACTCGCCCGGCTCGCGCGTGGCGAAGATGATGTCGATGATATATTTCTCGATCTTTTCGTCCATGTAGACCTCCGCGACCACCTGCCGCGCCTTGGTGATGTCCTCGGGCGAGATCACGCGGTTGGGGTGGGGCATCCCGGCGCCCGAGAGGTTCATGCGCACGATGTCGCGCTCCTCGGCACGCTTCGGATAGCTTATCTTCGCCTTGAGCATGAAACGGTCGACCTGCGCTTCGGGCAGCGGGTAGGTACCTTCCTGCTCCAGCGGGTTCTGGGTGGCCAGCACCAGGAAAGGCTCGGGCAGCGCATAGGTCTGGTCGCCGATGGTGACGTGGCGCTCCTGCATCGCTTCCAGCAGGGCGCTCTGCACCTTGGCCGGCGAACGGTTGATCTCGTCCGCCAGCACGAAATTGGCGAACACGGGGCCCTTGCGCACCGAGAACTCCTCGTTTTTCTGCGAGTAGATCAGCGTACCCACCAAGTCGGCCGGAAGCAGGTCGGGGGTGAACTGGATGCGGTTGAAGCGGGCGTTCATACACTCGGCCAACGTAGTGATGGCCAGCGTTTTCGCCAGGCCGGGAACGCCTTCCAGGAGGATGTGGCCGTTCGAGAGCAAGCCGATGAGCAGCGTGTCGATCAGGTGGCGCTGGCCGACGATGACCTTGCCCATTTCCACGCCCAGGATATCGACGAATTGGCTTTCGCGTTCGATGCGCTCGTTGAGCTCCTTGATGTTGATCACTTCGTTCATATGCGTTTTATATGCTTAATCGTATTATCTACAACGGTCGGAATGCAAAGTTATTGTATTTTCTGAAAAAAACCATCCATTATTTTTTCACTGCGCCGCAACAATGCCCTTGCGTGCTCTTTTTTTGTCAATCTATCATTTAACCGGTGCCGCGCCAGCGATACCGGCAGTCCGCCGCGTGGGACGGCAGCGGACTGTATGGCAGGAAATGTATGGCGGATGACTATAATATAACGTGCTGAAAATACAACCCCACGTTAAATCTGTAGTGCATAAAATTTGGCC
>JAVBNK010000012.1:0-8031 GCA_031551595.1 Rikenellaceae bacterium
TATCGCCTAATCTGACCTGTGTCAGCTGGTCGGCGGTCACGTAGGCCCTCAGGAACATGTCGCGCACGTTGCCGGCTTTGAACAGCGGCCGGCCTGCGGTGGCCATTTCGCCCGCCTCGGCGTACTTCGCCAGCACCGTGCCGTCCACCGGGGATGCGATATAGCTGCGCGAGAGCTGGTCGCGCACCTGCGCAAGCTGGTCGTTCAGCGCCTCGGCATCGTCCTCCAGGGCCGAATTGCCCGTGGTCAGGGTACTGGCCTGCGCCGCGAGTTGGCGTTCCAGCAGGGCGATCGACGAGTTGATGTCGTCCAGCTGTTTCTGGTTCGCGGCGTCGGCCCTGACCAGGGTTTCGAAACGGGTGCGTTCACGCTTCTGGGTGGCGATCTGTTCTTTAATGACGTTCAGCTGCTTGTCCACATCCACACGGCGGGACTTCAGGCCGTTGATCGAATTCTGCAACTGGCGCACGCGCAGCGAAAGCTGCACCGTGTCGATGAAACCCATGCGGTGTCCGGCCACGAGGCTGTCGCCTTCCGTCAGGTCGAGCTGCATGATGCGTCCCGGAACCTCGGCCGACACGATCACTTCCGTAGCCTCGAAACGCCCCGAGGCGTCGAAATCCCCGTTGCCGTGCCCGCAACCGGCCAGCAGTACGGCTATTGCAACAAATATATTTTTCATAGTCAATTGTTTGTGGTCGTTTTTATGTCATAGATGGCCTGTATCAGTTGGACGCGGTGCAGCACCCGGTTCTGCCGCGCCAGGTTCTCGGCGAACACCTCGCGCATCAGTTCCGTACCGCTCAGGGTGCCGTTGGCGAGTTTCGTTTCGGCCGCACGGCGGAGGTTGCCACGCAGTTCGACGATCCGGTCGTCCTGGCATACCAGGTCGCGGATGTTCTCCACGTGGCGTTGCTGTCGGATCAGTTGCAGGCGGGTATTGAACAGGAACGTTTCGCGTTGCATGTCGAGTTCCGTGCGGGAGTTGTCGATCAGGCGCAGGTCGTTCCGGCGGGTATAAAGGCTGCCGAAATTCCACGAAATGCGCAGGCCTGCGATATAATAGGGTTCGAAACCCACCTTGAGCATGTTCAGCCCGGGCTGTCCGTAGCCGCCGCGCAGGAACGCCCCGAGCGCCGGCATATTGCGCGCATCGACACCCTTTCGCTGTGCATCCAACTCCTTCGAGCGTGCGTCGAGCAGCCACAATTCCGGGCGGTCGATGCGCTCCGTGTCGTAATCCGCCCCCGAGGGTTCGACCGGTTGCAACTTGCCTTCGACCCCGGTGAGCATCCCCAGCATAGACGCGTAAGCCTCCCGTGCCGACTCCATCTTCAGGCCGCTCTGGCGGGTTTCCAACTGCTGCACCTGCACCGCGTCCAGGTCCGACCGGTTGGCCACTCCCCCGTCCACATAGGCTTTCACGTCGCGGTAGTTGCGTCCCAACTCCTGCTCCATCAGACGGTTCTGCTCCAGCTGCCCGTCCAGCAGCAGGATGCCGAAAAACAACTGGTTGACGCGGTCGCGCAGGGTATAAAGCTCCACTTCGAGCGATTGGCGCTGCACCCGGGCGTTGGCTTCGGCATGCTGTTTCTGCGCGCCGATGCGCCCGCCGTCCCAGATCACCTGGCCCATCTCGGCGTGCACGTCGTAATTATCCCTGGGCAGTTCCGGGATTTTGAAGTCGTCGGGCAGCAGGTCGTCGGGGACCAGGCCGGACGAGAGCCAGTCGGCCGGGATCGAAGTCACGTCCGACTGGTACGAGGCTTTGGCTTCCAGCCGGAACTGTGGCAGGTAGCCCTTCGAGGCGTTCTGCACGGTATATTCGGCCGCCCGGTCGATCAGCTGCATCGCCGCGGTGAGCGGATAGCGCTGCCGCGCCAATTCCCAGCAACGTTCCACGGTGAGCCGGGTCTGGGCGGTGGCGGCCGCACAAAGGATCAGGAAAAATGTGGTCGAAAAGGTTTTTTTCATCGTCAGGTCTGTATGCTAAACATCCGATTTTGTCCATTCGGTGTGTTATTTTTCTTTCGGGTCGCGGAGCGATCCGCGGCCTCTGCGTCCGTGGCGCCAAGCGCCGCAGGGGTGGGCTTGAGGCTGAAATAGCTGTCTGTTAAATGATTAATCCCTTTTAATCTTTAAGGGTTTCATTCCCCTTCGCTTCGGTTCCCCCCTCCCCATGCATGGCAAGAGTTTCCTGCCCGCGGCCCGGCGTCGTTCGCAGGCGGCCTCTGCCCTCGCCCGCAGCGTCGGTTGCTGCGGGGTCCTTGATTCCGGTATCAGGACGGCACTTACTTTTTACGCCGCCCTCCCCGGCCCCGGGGTTTGGCCATCTCGTAGTAGCCTTTCGGGGCTTCGAGTACCGGGTTGGCCGCGCCGGTTTCGAAGTCGTAGCTGGCGACCATGCGGAAATCGAGCTGCTTGCGTTGCAGGTCGGCCCTCAGTACGCTGATGCGCACCCGGTCGCCGAGCGTGAACGTGCGCCCCGTGGTACGTCCGACGGCCGCGTAGTCGTCCTCGGCAAAGGTATAATAATCGTCCGTAAGATCGCGCATCGACACCATGCCTTCAATGTGCGTGTCGGTCAACTCGACGTAAATCCCCCACTCGGTGATGCCCGAAATGGTGCCGTCGAACTGCTCGCCGATGCGGTCCATCATGAACTCGACCATCTTGTAGCGTATCGAGGCGCGTTCGGCCTCGGCTGCACGTACTTCCATGTCGGATGAATGCTCGCAAAGTCCCTCATAGACAGCTTTATCGGCCGATTTGCCGCCGTCGAGGTAGCGGGCCAGCAGGCGGTGGACCATCATGTCCGGATAGCGGCGGATGGGCGAGGTGAAGTGCGTATAGTAGTCGAACGACAGGCCGTAATGGCCGATGTTGTCGGTCGAATAGTATGCTTTGGCCATCGTGCGGATCGCCAGCGTCGAAATCACGTTTTCCTCCGCCTTGCCGTGGATCTGCTCCATCAGTTTGTTCATCTGCGGGGCGACGTTGCGCGTCTGGTCGGCCTTGAAGTAGTACCCGAAGCGCAGGATGAAGCTGCTGAAACGCGCCAGCTTGTCCGCGTCGGGCTTGTCGTGGACGCGGTAGACCATCGTACGGGCGGCATTGGCCCCCTCGCCGCGCTTCCTGCCCACGAACGAAGCCACCGTGCGGTTGGCCAGCAGCATGAACTCCTCGATCAGCTGGTTCGACTCCTTCTGCTCCTTGAAGTAGACGCCCAGCGGCTTGCCCTTTTCGTCGAGTTTGAATTTAGCCTCCTCGCGCTCGAAGGTGATCGACCCGTGGCGGAATCGCTCGGCACGCATCTTCTGCGCCAGGTCATTGAGCACCAGCAGGTCGTCCCTGAAGTCGCCTTCGCCGCCCTCGATCACGGCCTGCACCTCCTCGTAGGTGAAGCGGCGGTCCGAGAGGATCACCGTACGGCCCAGCCATTGCTTGCGCACATTGGCCCGGGCGTCGATCTCGAAGATCGCCGAAAAGCAGAGTTTGTCCTCGTTGGGGCGCAGCGAGCACAGGAAGTTGGAAAGCCGCTCGGGCAGCATGGGGATGGTGCGGTCCACCAGGTAGACGCTCGTGGCGCGGTCGATGGCCTCGGCCTCGACCACGGTTTCCGGCCGCACGTAATGGGTCACGTCGGCGATGTGCACCCCGATCTCCCATGCGCCGTCTTCCAGCGGGCGGATCGAGAGCGCGTCGTCGAAGTCCTTCGCGTCGAACGGGTCGATCGTGAAGGTGGTCACCCCGCGCATGTCACGCCGTTCGGCATAGTCCGCCGCGGTGATCTCGCCCGGGATGGCGTCGGCGGCCTGCTCGACCTCCGGCTCGAATTTATAGGGCAGGCCGTATTCGACCATGATGGCGTTCATTTCCGTGTCGTTGTCGCCCGCCATACCCAGCACCTCGACCACCTCGCCGGCCGGGTTCTTCTGGTTGGGGCCCCACTCCGTGATGCGTACGGCCACCTTCTGGTTGTTCTCCAGTTTCAGGCCCGGCGAGGGGGTGATGAAAATATCCACGGGCATCTTGCGCGAGTCGGGCTTCATGAAGGCAAAGCCCCGCGAAACCTCCACCCGGCCCACATAGGGTTTCGGGTTGCGCTCCACGATGCGGACGATCTCGCCGTCGGCCTCGCCGCTCCGGCGGCGGCGGATCAGCGCCACCTCGACGCGGTCGCCGTGCAGGGCGTGGCCGCCCGAGCGCTGGCTGATGAAAATATCCTGCTCCTGGCCTTCGACCTTCACGTACATCGACCCCGAGGCCAGCATGTCCACCACCCCTTCACAGGTCTTGCGGGTTTGCTGCGCGTGGTGCAGGCGGTATTTGCCCTCGCCGACCTGCTCGATCAGCCCGGCAGCAATCAGTCCCCCGACCACGTCGCGCACCTCGTCACGGTCGGCCCGGCTACCCCCTGCCGCCGTAGCGAGGGTCTTGACCGTATATTTCTTCTCGGGGAACGAACGGAACAGCTCCGCCACGAGCGAGGCCACCTCATAGGGTTTCGCCGTACGTCCCGCCGGTTTGTTGATCTTCTTCTTTTTTGGCATCTCTTCTTATTTTTCCGTGCAAATGTACGTATTTATTATGGTCTTATTTTATACCTTTGGCCCAAATATAGCGAAAGGTGAGCGGCAAACACGCCTGATCGAATTTGTCCAAGGCGCATCCCGCATTCAGCAAATACCGACCCCGATGGCTTCGAAAGTTTATTTTTCCGACCTGAAAACAACTCCCTCGCTCAACCTGCCCGGCAAGATGGAGCGCCTCGTCCGGGCGGCGGGCATCGAACGGCTCGACTGCAAAGGCAAATTCACCGCCGTAAAGATTCACTTCGGCGAGCCGGGCAACATGGCTTATCTCCGCCATAATTATGCCAACCGCATGGTGTCCGTGCTGCGGTCGCTCGATGCGCGGGTTTTCCTCACGGACGCCAATACGCTCTACTCGGGCCGCCGTTCGAACGCGGTCGACCACCTGGTGAGCGCTTTCGAAAACGGCTTCAACCCGATCTGCGTCGACGCCCCGGTGATCATCGCCGACGGACTGAAAGGCACCGAACAGCGCGAGATACCGGTCCATTCGCCTATTTGCAAGTCGGCCAAGGTGGGTTCGGCCATTGCCGACGCCGACGTGATCGTCACGATGACCCACTTCAAGGGCCACGAGCAGGCGGGTTTCGGCGGCGTGCTCAAGAACATAGGGATGGGCGCTGCGAGCCGTGCCGGCAAGCTCGACCTTCATTCTTCCTCGAAACCCGTCATCAAGCAGAAATACTGCACCGGCTGCCGCCAATGCGTCAGGGATTGTAATTACGGGGCGGTGACGCTGGACGGAAACAAACGTGCGGTGATCGATTACGACACCTGCGTGGGATGCGGGCAATGCGTGGCCGTGTGCCGTTTCAATGCCGCCCAGCCCGTGTGGGACAACGCCTCGGAACTGATGAACCGCAAGATCGCCGAATACACGAAGGCCATCCTCGACGGCAAGCCCCATTTCCACCTCAGCTTCATCATCGACGTGTCGCCCGAATGCGACTGCTGGGGCCACAACGACATCCCGATCGGCCCGAACATCGGCATGGCCGCCTCGTGGGACCCCGTGGCGCTGGACCAGGCGTGCGCCGACCTGGTGATGCAGGCCCCGGCCGTGCGCGGCAGCGTGGCCAACCCCGAAGGCCACGACCACCTGGAGCATACCGATAAATTCACCCATATCCACCCCAACACCGACTGGCGCATCGGGCTGCAGCACGCCGAGGCGATCGGGTTGGGGACTACCGCCTATGAACTCATCAAGGTGTAAAATAAGGTATAAGATGTGGCTCGCGGCCGCGCTGTTGTGCATGGCCTGCCCGGCGGCGAAGTCCCAGAGCCATACCGTGCGCTTCGAGGAGAACGCGCCCTGGGTGCGTGTGACCGAACGGGCGATGGCCCTGGGACGGCTCATTTTCGTGGATTGCCGGTCGGCGGCAGGTGCGCAACCTGCCGCGGTGTACGATACCGATGCCGTGGCCGCGCTTTTCAACGACCGTTTTGTGTGCGTACGCTACGACATGGACAACCCCGAAGCCCTCAAAATCGCCAAAAAATTCGGCGTCGCCGAATTCCCGACCCTGCTGTTCATCGACTCGGCTTCGCAGCGGGATGCAAACCGCATCGTCGGCAGCCTCAGCGCCGAAGAACTGCTCGGCCAGGCCGAAGCGGCACTCGACCCCGGGGGCAATACCATCGCGTTGTTGGCGCGTTTCGAGGCGGGCGACCACGATCCCCTGCTGGTGGATTCGCTGCTCTGCAGGTTATGCATGGGCCGCCAGCGCGATCGGGGACAGCAAGTGGCCTGCATGGTCCTCGAAAACCTGCCGGAAGAAGGATTTGTGAACCTCCGGGGATGGGATATTTTCGAAGCCCATGTACACGATCCTCTCTGTAAGGCGACGCGCAGGATGCTGGAGCGCAGGCAGGCATTCTGTGAGATCACCTGCCGGGAGGAGATCGACGATAAATTCTACCGCTGCATCCACGCCGAAGTGGTCGCCCTTTCATCGTGGACGCCCAAGGCGGGCCCCTTCAACGCCCAGCGCAACAAGGCGCTCAAAACCCTGCTCGAAAGCGCTCCGCTGCCGTTCGCGGCCGGGGAGCTGGCATGGCTTGCCATGGCGGATCTGGCACGCGAAGGCAATTACAAGGGTATGCTGGACGCCATGCGGCGAATTGATGACGAAGGAAGCCTGGAAGGCCCGCGGTGGACTGCATTTTTCATTGCCAACATCGAAAAGCTCGCCTGTTCCGGCGATTTGGGTTTGCTCAAAGAGGGGATCGCATGGATCGACCTGCAGACGGACTCCGCCGCCGATCCTGCGGCCAAAAGCAGCCTGTGCCGCTCGAAGGCGGTGCTGTGCGCGGCGGCCGGGGACTCCGCCGCCGCCGCCCGGGCCGCCGCCCGGGCCGAGGAATACCTGCAACTGGCCCTGAACCCCTGACGGGTGTGTGGCGGGACGGGCGGATCGGCTCCCCGCAGCCCCGGGAAGCGACCCCGGGCGGGATCGCCCGATCTGAGGGTCACGTGATTCGGGATTATCCCTGAGCGGTCGGCCTGTAAGGCCGGTCGCAAGGCCGTCCCTTGTCAAGGGACGGCGCGGGAGCGGGGTTAGCGGCGTGAAATCGGCTTTCTATTGTGAAGGGCCCCGCATTCATCCTGAATGCGGGGCCCTTCGCTTTTCTGCCCCGGAATTCCCCGCGGATAGAAGGGTATGCCGACGATGTAATATTCCCGGAAAGGAAATCCGTGAAACATCATCGGGGAGCGGCTCGGCGAAATTTCGGAACAGTTATTGCAATCTACGGTATGGGGTCCCCCATCCGTTTCCCGTGGAGCGGGAAATTTTTTATTGCCGGGAGGAGGACGGAGAACCCGCAGGGAAACCGCACGGCGAAGGATAAAACTGCCGCCTGTCCTGAAAAAATCGCGGCTGCCGCCGGCGGCGACCCCAGCCTGCGTAAAAGCGCCACCGAAGGTGTGCAGGCAGCCTCGAAGAATTTCAAAGTGCACCTGGATGGCTGCAGCCGGTTCGGCTACCTGACCGGCAAGACAAAGGATGCCGCCCGTGCCGGGTTTGTGTACTTCGGCGACGACGGCAACCCGGTGGCCTGCCGCGACGAATATTCCAGGTACGTCTTCCCGATACAGTACGCCACGGGAACGGCCGTCTGGCGTATGCCGCCGACCATCCTGCGCGCCCTGCCGTCGGATACTCAGGGGTATTCGATCGACGGTTCGGCCTGTTGCGAGAAATGGATGATGGAGCGTGCAGCCATGGTGTTGCCGGCCATGCAGAAAGCAGGGCAATACCTTGCCTCTTACAAGGACTTTCCGTCCCGCACGCATAGCCACGGGGCGGGCCTTTATTAAAAACCGAGCGATGAAAAAATTAATCTTCCTCTGGGTTGCGGTCGTGGCCGTTGCCGCCTGCACCCCGAAACAACAGCGACAGGCCCCGGCCGCCGATCCCCTTCCTTCCTGGAA
>JAVBNK010000051.1:0-5842 GCA_031551595.1 Rikenellaceae bacterium
TCACCTCGAAACGTCGTCGGCCTACGACATACATATAATAAATGCGCTCTACGACGGCGGGGTCATCGACAAGGATAAGTACATAGTATGCAACGGGTTCAAGCGGCCGCAGTATGTCGAGAACATCGTGTGGCTCGTCAACAACGGCTTCGAAAACACCATTACGGTGCTGGACAACAAGGAGCAGATCAACCTGTTCGAGGGGCTGCTCAAAAGTTGCAAGATCGGCATCCGTATCGCCTCGGAGGAGGAACCCAAGTTCGACTTCTATACTTCGCGTCTGGGTATCCGCTACAACGATATCGTCGATTTCTATAAGGAGAAGATCCAGAAGAACAAGAAGTACGAGCTCAAGATGCTCCACTTCTTCATCAAGACCGGCATCAAGGACACGGCCTACTACTGGAACGAGTTGAACAAGTGCCTGAACGTCTACGGCGAGCTCAAGAAGATCTGCCCGACGCGCGACTCGCTGAACATCGGCGGCGGCTTCCCGATCAAGAACTCGTTGTCGTTCGATTACGACTACGAGTACATCACCGAGGAGATTATCGCCCAGATCAAGAACTTCTGCACCGTCACGGGGATTGAGGAGCCGCACATATTCACCGAGTTCGGATCGTTCACCGTGGGCGAAAGCGGCGCGACCCTCTATTCGATCATCAACCAGAAGCAGCAGAACGACCGCGAGAGCTGGTACATGATCGACAGCTCGTTCATGACCACCCTGCCCGATATCTGGGGCATCAACCAGCGCTATATCCTGCTGCCGGTGAACAACTGGGACAAGGAGTACCAGCGTGTGTTCCTGGGCGGGTTGACCTGCGACAGCGAGGACTATTACAGCGGTGAGGCGCACCAGAACGCCATCTTCCTGCCGAAACTCAACAGCGATCCGCAGTATATCGGATTCTTCCATACGGGCGCATACCAGGAATCGCTGGGCGGATTCGGCGGCATCCAGCACTGCCTCACCCCGGCGCCGAAACACATCATCATCGACCGCGAACGGGGCGACAACGAGTACTACACCCGACTTTTCGCCAAAGAGCAGAGTTACCGCTCGATGATGCGGATCTTAGGATATTAAACCGGAAGCGGACCTCACGGCCACGAGTGGTCGGAAGATTGATTTCAATTGTAATCACCTTTTACAGCCAACAAAAGGGTATCATATTGTCATGTTGAGGGGAGCCGTCAGACGAAATCGAAACCTCTGACCGAGTTTGGACTGTGTTTCCTCTGCTCAATCAGATTCCCCGACTACGCCCGGGATGACAACACAATAGCGCGGAATTATTCGCGCTATTTTACTTATAATCATGTGAATAGATAACCGCGCGGCAAACGGCGGGGTATTGCAAAAGCGCAGTTGCCGCAGGCAACTGCCATATCCCTCGGCCCGCGCCTTCGGCGCGCCCCTGCCGCCGCGGGATGTAAATGCAAAACGCAGTAAACAGAGAGGAATTCAACCCATAGGAATTAAACCTGAAGAGATTAAAATCTAAGGCTCCTCGTGGCTTCACGGGCTTTTTATATGTAAAGGGATTCCGGAAGGTCGTGCAGGTTATAGCGCGAAGCCATCGCACTGCCGTATGCCCCGGCAGTCTTGATGCTGACCAGGTCGCCCCGCCGCAACTCGGGCAGCACGACACGTTCGGCAAACACATCCGACGATTCGCAAACGTTGCCCGCCACCATATATTCATACGTGTCCGGACGGTGCGTGAGGTTTTCGATCTGGTGGCCGGCCTGGTAAAGCGCCGGGCGGATCAATTGAGTCATGCTGGCGTCGATAATGGCCACCCGGCGGCCCGTGGCGGTAGCCTTTTCATACAGCACGCGGGAGATCAGTTCGCCGCATTGGGCGACCAGGGAACGTCCCAACTCGAAATGTATCTCCGGTTGGCCCGGCAGGTCGAGGTGACGGTGGAATACCTCGAAAAACGCATCGAAACCGGGGACAGGGTGCTCGTCCGGGTGGAGGTAGTCCACGCCCAGGCCGCCGCCCAGGTTGATGTGCGAGAAACGGAATCCCCGTTCGCCGAACCACCGCACCAGAGTATTGGCACACAGGCAAAGGTATTCGTACACCTGCAGATTGGTGATCTGAGAGCCGATATGGAAGTGCAGGCCCGTAATGCGCACGTTTTGCAGTTCCGGCAGCCGGGCCGCCACCTCTTCCACTTCTTTATATGAAATACCGAACTTGCTGTCTGCATGTCCAGTCGATATGTGGCGGTGGGTCTGCGGGTCGACATCGGGATTGATGCGCAACGCCACATCGGCGATCACGCCTTCGCGTTGCGCCAAACCATTGATAACCTCCAGCTCCCGGCGCGACTCGCAGTTAAAAGCAAAAATGCCTTGCCGCAACGCATACGTGATTTCCAGGTCGGTCTTTCCCACGCCTGCGAACACGATCCCCCGCGCCGGGCAACCCGCTTCGACCGCGTAACGCACCTCGTTGCCGCTCACGCAATCCACCCCCAGGCCCGCCTGAAGCATTACGTCAAATATCGGACGTTCAAAATTGGCTTTCAGTGCGTAATGAATATGATAGCCGTAATGCGAGGCCGCTCCGGACGCCGCGGCGACGGTACGCCGGAGCAGTTCCATGTCGTAGAGATAGAACGGGGTGGGGCGGTCGGCGAGGGTGTCTTTGATCCTTCGGCTAAGCATTAGAATAGTCCGTCGTTAAGGCTTTGCAGCGTTTGGTTTTTATGGGCGGTGTCGACCAGGATCGCCACCGAGCGGTTCGACGCGCCGTAGGAGATCATTTTCACGGGCACGTCGGCCAGCGTCTGGAAAATGCGTGCGGCCATGCCGTGGCTCCCGGGGTCGAAACACCCGACGATGCACACGATCGAGTTATCGCGTTCCACATCCACCGTGCCGAAGTCTTGCAACTCGGCCTCTATTTCGGCCAGGTGGGCGTCGCTGTCCACCGTGAGCGACACGGCCACCTCCGACGTGGTGATCATATCGATAGGCGTCCGGTATTTTTCGAAAACCTCGAACACGCGCCTCAGGAAGCCGTAGGCCATCAACATGCGGCTCGAACAGATGCGGATCGAGGTGATGCCGTCTTTGGCCGCCACGGCGCGGAATCCTCCCGTGCGCCCCTCATCGTTGGAGATCACCGTTCCCGGGGCCGCAGGGTCCATCGTGTTCTTCAGCATCACGGGAATGTTGTGGTCCTTGCAAGGTTGGATGGTGGCCGGGTGGAGGATCTTCGCCCCGAAATAGGCCAGCTCGGCCGCCTCGTCGAAATGGAGGCGGCGGATGGGGCGGGTATTGGTCACGATGCGTGGGTCGTTGTTGTGCATCCCGTCGATGTCGGTCCATATCTGCACTTCGGATGCGCCGAGGGCCACACCCATCAGGGCTGCGCTATAGTCGCTGCCGCCTCGGCCGAGGTTGTCGACGCGCCCTTCGGCGTCGGTGCAGATGAACCCCTGGGTGATATAGAAGATGTCCGGATGGGATGCGGCTTCGCTGAGTTTGCCGCGCAGCAGGGCGGTGTCGACCTGCCCGTCCGGGAGTGTGACCATGAACGAGGGGGCATGGAGCAACTCTGCCTGCATACCGCATTCGCGCAGGTACATGGCAAAGACGGCCGACGTGGCCAACTCGCCTTTCGAGAGCATCGCACGCCCGGAAATACGGGGCTCGAAGTGTGCGGCATGGCGTTTCAATTCTGCCGCCGCCCCGTCGACAACTTCGGCCGCAGGGGCCGTATCCTTAAGCAGGGAGCGGTAACACGCCGTAAGTTTGTCGCTGAAAGCGGCGATCAGTGCATCCGCTTGGGCAAACTCGCCCTGCGCGGCGGCGGCCGACAACCGTACGAGCATATCCGTCACGCCGGACATGGCCGACAGTACGGTGATGCGCGGCCGTTCATGGCGCAGTATCTCCGCCACCCGTTTCATGTGATCTGCGGAGCCCACCGAAGTACCACCGAATTTGAAAATTTTATTCATACGTTGCGTTAAAATATCCTTATTTTTCGATCGATTTGACAAAAGTATGATGAAATGTTTGTTTTATATGTGAATTTTTTATTTTTTTGCAATAAAATATCGAATAGTCAAAATTTACACAACCGCTTATGCAGACCATACCCAACGCCGTAGAAGAGGTCATCAAAAAGAAGCCGTTCCTGGAAAACGCCCTGGTCGAGGGGCTTGTCAATCTCTCGGCGCTCGCGCGGCAGATCCGTCCGGAGATTGAAAAAAAAACGGGGAAAGAAGTCAATGACAGCGCCGTCATTATGGCCCTAAACCGCCTCGTACCGCGCCTGGAACTGATTTCGGCCCTGCGCTTCAAGAAGGTCGTGGGCAACATCGGCGACATTATCGTGCGCTCGAACCTTGCGGATTATGCCTTCGTCAACTCACAGACCCTCTATGAGTGCCAGGCCAAGCTGCTGGACCGCGTGCATAACGGCAAAGACCTGTTCTGCACCTTCTCGCAGGGCATCTATGAAACGACCCTCGTGGTGAGTAACTCGATCGCCCCGATGGTCGAGGATATCTTCCGCGAAGAGGAATGCATTGCCAAAACGGGCAATTTGTCCTCCATCACGGTAAAACTGCCCATGGACAATACCTCATGCCCGGGGGTTTACTATTGTATTTTCAAGGAGTTGGCCTGGGAAAACATTAACATCATCGAGGTGATCAGCACCACCACCGAATTCACCGTCGTGGTCAGCGACGAGGATATCCACCGCGCGTTCAAAATCCTGATCGAAACCAAGAACCAAGCGGGGTTATAGGTACAGGTCGGCAATAAAAAACGCGGCGTAGACGATGCTCGACAGGCCGTTGACGAGGGTGAAGATGGCACTCACGCGCCCGGTATGCTTCGGGGTGACGATGGCGTGCTGGATGATTAATAAAAGCGTAAACAGCCCTGCGCCGACCCAGTAGAGCGGCCCTGCGGCCGACCAAACCCCGATCAGGTATACGGCAACTATCGAGGCGAGGTGTACGCCGATGCTGATGCCGATGCTCTGCTCTACGGAGAAGCGCGAGGGGACGGAATGGAGTTTGTGTTCGCGGTCGAACCCTGCGTCCTGCAACGAGTAGAGGATATCGAAACCGCCCACCCAGGTCAATACGAGGCATCCCAACAGCAGCGAAATGAACGAGATGCTTCCCGAAAAGGCGATGCAGGCCCCGACGGGGGCAATGGCCAGCGCAAGCCCCAGCACGAAGTGCGACATCCATGTGAAGCGTTTGGTGTAGCTGTACCCCAGGATAATGAGCAACGCCACGGGCGAAAGGGTGAGCGCCAGGCGGTTGAGCAGGCCTGCGCATACGACGAACAACACGCAGTTGACGATCACGAATACCATGGCGGCACGGGCGGAGATGCGTCCGGCCGGAATTTCGCGCCCCCCGGTACGGGGATTCGCGGCGTCGATGCGGCGGTCGGCCCAGCGGTTGAAACCCATCGCGGCGTTGCGGGCGAAAACCATGCACAGCAGCATGAGCGTAAACTTCAGCCATCCGGGCCAATATCCATAGGGCCGGATGGTATAAAAATAACTCGCCAGGGCGAACGGCAGGGCGAAAACCGTGTGTGCGAACTTCACCAGCGAAGCGTATTTCGAGATCGTATTCATACCACAAGTAGAATTCAGAGGAAAATCGAACAGGCCGGGTGCACAATGTTTACATTTGCTGCCGGGACGCCACCGATTTTCCGACAAAAATAATTAACTTTGCGCACATTTTACAGCGACAGAATAAACTTTCTCACCGCTTCCGACAGAATGAAGAACATCCGCAATTTTTGCATCATAGCCCATATCGACCACGGGAAAAGCACGCTC
>JAVBNK010000057.1:0-3799 GCA_031551595.1 Rikenellaceae bacterium
TACCTGCTTGTCGGAGATGTACTGGTCGTAGGCATCCCAAGCGTCCCAGCCGATGATGAAGGCCAGGCTCGACTTCTTCCGGATCTGCTTGGGGCACTTTTTCCACATCGCGTACAGGGCGGCCTCCACGGCGGCGCCGTCGGAGAGCGCCGTGTTGCCCGAGAGGATGCACTGGCCGCCGGCGACAGTTTCGGTGTCGGTGGCGTTGATATTGTCGATGATACGCTTAACCACGCCGTCGAAATACTTCTCCTTGCCGCGGCCGATTTTGATGCAATCGGCAGGCTCGACGATGCCCGAGGAGGCTGCGCCGCCCCTTGCCGCCGTCCAGATGGCGTTGCCGATATACTCGTTTTTCTTCTCCATCAGCAGGCGCAGCATCGTGGCCTGGATCTTCGGATCGAGTTCGCGGAACACCAGGTTGCCGTCCGGCTGGGCGAACTTCCAGTATTTCTCGTAATCGCGGGGATTGAACTCCAGATAGACCATGAAGTCCTGCGGAATCAGGTGGCGTTCGGTGAATTGATATTCATTCTCGCCGTTGGGTCCCTTCGCGCCATGGTTGCTGGCGGGGGTAGGCACGTTGTCCTGGATGATATCTCCGAGCTTGATGGCCGGGAGGGTGTATTTGTGTTGGATTCCGCTTTTGATGTGGATCAGACCCTCGCGGTAGGTATCGTTGCCCTGCGCGGTATAGGTCAGCAGGTCTTCCAGGACCTCGCCGTTGTACCCATTTTGCAAGAAAGTTACTGTGTCAGCCATCTATTGGTAGTGAGTTTTGATTTTTCGCTGTGTGGCGGAAAAGAATCTGCACTACCGTAGCTGCCGGGTACGATGCGTTGTATCTGCCGCCGCGGGGCGGCAATACGTCAAATGAAATGGGAAAGAGCGGGACGGGTTTAACCTATGGTTTTGAATGAGAAGTCTTTACCCACGACGGCCTGCACCTGTTCGGCCACCTTGTCCTCGACGGTTCTGGTCGCGTCGATGGCCGCCTGTATATTGGCGGGATCGCCGGCGATCTCTTTGCTGATCTGCTCGGGAACGGGTATGGCGTCCAGGGTATCTTTCACCAGGTCGAAATTATTTTCCGCCAGGCCCACCCAGGTGGCTTTGGATTCCCGTTTGATCTTGAGCAGGTCGATGGCGGCCTCCACCATCGTTTCGATCCGGGCTGCTTTCTCCGTGGCTTCCTTTTGCTTGTATGCGGCCAGCGAAGCGGTGGCGGCGCCGAGGTCTTTCTGGAGGTTTTGGATGGTGGCATCGCGGCCGGCGATCACGGTCTGGGCGTCATTGAGGGCCTTGCCGGTCTCCTTGAAGCGGGATTCGACGGACATCAGCTCCGAAATACGGGCCATGACATCCTTCACCTCGTAGTTGTCCTTCAATCCCAGCGATGCGGCCACAGCAGAGTATTCGGGAGAGTTTGTTTTTACGTCGCTCATGCGTTGATCAGAGTTTGAGTGGTTTTGTTTAACAATAGGCTCCCGCGGTAGGGAGGGTTTGTTTTCCGCTTCCGCGGCGACGGCCAGGGCGCTGATCCGGGACATGAGGGTCTGGATTTGCGAAAGGTCTTCGACTCCTGAAATCTCGTTTTTTACTTTGTCGCACAGTTGCTTGGAGGATGGGATGATATTTTCGCAGGAGATGATGCCGGCGTGGACCGCGCCCTGGGCGTCGAAGAACGTGCCGTCTCTGCCGGCCTGCCCGTCCATGATCGCCTCGACATGGCTTTGGCTCAATCCGAACCGCTTGCGGTAGATGGTTTTGATCTGGTTGGCGAATGCCTTGACGAGCTCCGAGGAGCCGTTGTCGTCGATGCCGGGCAGGAACGGGTTGTGGATGTAGAGGATGGCGTAGTCGCGCATCTTGGACACGTCGCCCGCGGCCAGCAGCACGGAGCCCATCGAGGCGGCCATCCCTTCGTTCACGCACTCCGTAGGCACGGTGGCGTTGCGGATGGTCGAGAAGACGCTCATCCCGTGCAGCACGGAGCCGCCCTCGCAGTTGATCAGCACCCGGATCAGCGAGGGACGGACCACGTTCTCCAGGTAATCGAATTCGGCGTTAAAGGCTTGGGCGTTCTGCTCGGTCACGCGGCCGAAGAAGCGGATGCAGGCAGGCTGCCCCGCCTTGACCTCGCCCACGATATTTTTAGAATCGGTAATCTCCATCGAATGGCTTTGGAAAGAAATAGGGAACCTTCGGGGAGAGGGTTGGTTGGGGGAATTATTCTGCCCCGGATATTGGTTTTGGCATTATTATCGTTATTTTTGCGGTAAGAGAATGGCTCCTGATTAATATTTTGCGGACATGCAAACATTTGTGATTGAAATTAAGGAAAGTACGCCGGAGATCAAGCGGACGCTGGAGCATCTGCAAAGTCTGACGGGCGTTACATTGGTGCCGGGCAAAACGAAAAAAAAGAGTTTTAAAGAAGCTGCCGCCGAATGTGATGCGGTTCCTGCGGAAGAGTTCTTTATGGAGGTTCGCCGTCAAATCAAAGAGCATTACGACAACCATGCGTGAAGTCGTGGTTTCCAAATTGGTTCGCGAAAAAATCGAAGAACTGAAAACATACCTGACTCAGGACTTTCAACTTTCATGGGACGCGGCTTCTGCCCGGATTCAACGGATGGAGGATTATGTGGAATCCTTCAGCAACGCGGTCGATTATCCCAAATGCCGTTTCAAAAGATGGCGGGCGCTGGGTTACCGTTGCGCCGTATTTGAAAAGTCATGGATATTCGCGTATGAGGTTTTCGACGACGGCATCATCATTCGAGACATGTCGAATACCGCACTGTTGGCGGAATAATCACCTTATTCATAACAATAAAGCCCGGCCATTGGCCGGGCTTTTCTATGTCGTCGCCTCCGGGTCTTCGCCCCCGACGGCGGGCAGTACCGTGATAGCCTCCCTGTCATCCGGACGGGGGTGTTTGCCGTGTCCTTCCGCATCGTGTTGCGGGGCGTCGGCATGGTCCGTGAAGGGCGGCATGACCAGGTAGCGCTCCACCCAGTTGCGGTAGGTCCAGGCGGAGGTTTCGCGGAACCACACCTCATAGTCGATCCAGTATGCCTGAAGCATATTGGTCGTGGTGGGCATGTCGAAATACTGCAACTGGCAGCGTTCCGTGAGGGACGGTTCGTAATTCTTTGCGTCCTGGATCGCCTGGTTCACCCGCTGGAAGACGGCGAAGGGGTCGCACTCCCGCTCCGAGTCGCTGTTGTTGAGCGTATTGAGGATGAAGCGCACCCGCATGATGGCCCGCCCCTGGCCGATGCGCTGTTGCTGGACGAGGTAGCGGATGTTGGTGAAGTGAACGAACAGGGCAGGAAATGCGATCTCCGATTCGAGGTTGATCCCCCGGTGCTGGTCGCCCCGGATGATCCGGGCGAACTGCCCGTTGTCGAGGGCCACTGTTTTGAAGAAGGGAGAGCCCGACGGATCGCCGGGCGTTTCGCGCAGGGTCAGCACGGCACGTTTTACGGCCCGGTACATTTCTGACAGGGCGTTTTCCTCGATCTGCTCGGGCACCGGATCGGGGCTGGGTGCCGGAGCGTCAGCTACGGCAAAGGGTGACGGGTTCTTATCTTTCAGCATAACGGTTATTCATGGGGAAATCCTGCGAATATTCCGGAGATCAGCGCCTTGACCTGGGCATCGATTTTAGGGCTGAACCCCATGAACTGGCGGTGTACGGGCCGCCGGTCGGAATGTTGGTTGATGGTGAACAGCCCGAGTTTGGGATCGGTGTTGTGGACGGCGGCATAGGTTCCCTTCCGGTTCACGCTT
>JAVBNK010000089.1:0-8644 GCA_031551595.1 Rikenellaceae bacterium
CACCATCGCTCCGACAACCATAACCTTGACAGCCGCTGCGCCAAGCATTAATTTCGAGAATTTTTTCATAAATGGCTTTTCGTTAAATGATTATTTTGCAAGTTTAATGATTTCTTCCGTCTTATCCACCGACGGCGAGTAAAAAATCACCGAAGGGTTGCCCGTCACGTCGATCACCAGCGTGTAGCCGTTGGCTTCGGCGTATTTACTGATTACTGCGAAAACAGCGTCCTGGATCGGTTTGATCAACTCCACGCGTTTTTTGATGATCTCGCCCTCAGCGCCGAATTTTTCTTCCTGGTATTTTTCCACCTCCTTTTCGCGGGCGATGATGATCTCCTCGCGCTGACGGCGGGCGCTTTCGCTCATATAGGCTTTCTGGGCCTGGTATTCATTGAACAGTTTTTCGATCGAGGCGTAGTTCTGGTCGATCACGCCCTGGTACTGTTCGGCGAGTTTGTCGATCTGGGCGATGGCCTGGGTATAGCGCGGCAGGGCCTTGAAAATCTTCTCGGTATTGACCACCATGTGTTTCTGTGCGAAAACTGCGGTGCAGGCTGCGGCGAGCGCAAGCGTCAAAAATATCTTTTTCATGATCACAAATAGGTTAAGTTATACCGTTAAGACGCCATGCCGGACGTAAATGTTGCGTCCCGGGATCAGAATTGTCCGCCGATCATGAAGTGGGGGTGTCCACCGCTCCGTTTGCTGCTCCCGGGGATCTTGTCGAAACCGTAGGCCCAGTCGATCCCCAGCATTCCAACGATCGGCAGGTACATCCTCACGCCCACGCCCAGCGAACGCTTCAGCAGGAACGGATCGAACTCCTGCCACGAGCTGAACGCATTACCGCCCTCCGCAAAGACCAGGCCGTAGATCGTCGACGAGGGCTTCAGGATCACCGGGTAGCGCACCTCGACGGTGTACTTATTATAGGCGCGCGAGTATTGCGCCTCGTTCGTATAGGGGGTGAGCGAACTGTTTTCGTAGCCCCTCAGGCCGATCACGTCCACCCCGTAGACGTTATATCCCGACATGCCGTCGCCGCCCATCTCGTAGCCTTCGAACGGCGAAACCTTATGCGGGTCGTAGGCGCCCAGGTAGCCCATCTCGGCGCGTGCCATCAGCACGAGGTTCTGGCGGCGGTCGATCGGATAGTACCACTGGGCCTTCAGGCCCCATTTGTGGTATTCGATCCAGCGGTAGCGATCCTGGTCGGTCATGCCCGGATCGGAGTAATTTTTGCCGTCGAAAAGCGACCAGGGCGGGGTGAGCGTGAGCGAGATCGAGATATCGGAACCCGAGCGCGGATAGATCGGCTGGTTGACGGTGCTGCGCCCGAACTGCGTGCGGATAGACAGGATGTTCGAACTGCCGGTCGACGGACGGAAGTAGGCCCATTCCTTCATGTTATAGCGTTGGTACGACCCCTCCACATAGAGCGAAAAATAAGGGTCGGGCCACGTAAGGCGGCGTCCGAGGCCGGCCGAGAAACCGAACGTGCGGAAATGCTTGTCGCCGCTCTGGTAGAAATAGTAGGCATCGGTTTCGGCCGAGTAATAGGTGCTGACGGTGAGCGAGTGGGGCTTTTTGCCGCCGACCCACGGCTCGGTGAAGCTCACCGAGAAAGATTTGTAGTACGAGCCGTTACTCTGTGCGCGTACCGAAAGTTGCTGGCCCTGCCCCTGGGGATAAGGCCTCCACTGTCCTTTCTTGAAAAAATTCTTGATCGACACGTTATTCAGCTGCACCCCGACCGAGCCTACGAACATGCCTGCGCCCCAACCGCCCGATATTTCGAAACGGTCGCTGGCCTGCTCTTCCAGGGCGAACGAGATATCCACCAGCTCGGTAGTGACGGGCTGGATGTCGGGCGACATGGCCTCGGGATTGAAATGGCCCATGCCGGAAAGCTGGCGCATGGTGGCCATGATCAGTTCGCGGTTGTACAACTCGCCCGGGCGCACCATCAGCTCGCGGCGGATCACGTCGTCGTTCACGCGCATGTTGCCGCTGATGTTCACCTCGTTGATCGAGGCCTGCTTACCTTCGAATATCTTGATCTGCAAATCGATCGAGTCCTTGCCGATGATCGTTTCGGCCGGGTCGATGCGGAAGAACAGGTAGCCGTTGTTCTGGTACTCGGAGTTGATCGACATGTCGTCCGGATTATCCTCCTTGCCGACCCCGAGGCGTTTGTTCATGGTCTTTTTGTCGTACAGGTCGCCCGGCTGGATGCCCAGCATCAGGCTCAGGCGCTCGGTCGGGTAGACGCTGTTGCCGACCCACGATATATTGCGGAAATAGTATTTATTGCCCTCCTCGACGGCGATTTTGATACCCATCCGCTTGTCGTTGATCGTATAGACCGAGTCGGTCACCACGTGGGCGTTGCGGTAGCCCTTCGAGTTATAGAAGTCGATCAGGTTTTCCTTATCTTCCTCGAAATCCTTGGTTTTAAGCTTGGCCCCCTTCCAGAATTTGAAACTTTTCTGGTGGGTTTTCTTGAGCGTGGAGCGCAGGCGGTTATCGGAAAAATCCTCGTTGCCTTCGAAGTCGATGCGGCCGATCTTGACCTTGTGGTTCTTGGTCACATGGAACGCCACGCCCACGCCCGAGCCTATCGCCATCGTGGTATCGGTGGTGATCACCGGGTCGACCTGCACGTTCAGGAAACCCTTGTCCTCGTAATGGCGTTTGATCAGGCCGATGTTCCGGTCGATCGTATAGGTCGACAATTCGGCTCCGCGGCGCAGCTGCAACTTGTCGATCAGGTCGGTCTTTTCACCCTTGCGCACACCCGTCACGTCCCACGAAAAGACCCTCGGGCGTTCCTTGAGGTGGATTTCCACCACGATGCCGTCATTCTCGACCGGTTGGCCGAAGACCTTCACGTCCGAATAGAGGCGCTGGTTCCAGAATTTGTTGATGGCCTGCGTGAAATAGTCGCCCGGCATATAGACCGTATCCCCGCGGTGGATCCCCGACAGGTTGGCCACCAATTCGGGGTCCTGGTATTTGGCGCCGAAAACCTTGATGTCACGCACCACGTATTTCTTTGGGCTGGCATAGTCGGCCATAGGGGCATTGGTTTTCAGTCCGGTCGTATCGGCCTGGGCATAGCCGCCGAGGCCCGCCGCGAGGGCCGCCACGGACAGCAGCAAGGTCTTCATCCTGTTTCTCATCTATTTCTGGTCATTTATTAATCCGAATCTGCGGTTACGCTCCGCGTAGGCGTCCAGCGCGCGGTCGAAATCCTCCTCGCGGAAGTCCGGCCAAAGGGTTTGGGTAAAGTAAAGCTCGGCGTAGGCCGCCTGCCAGAGCATAAAATTGCTCAGGCGTTGCTCGCCCCCGGTACGGATGAGAAGGTCGGGGTCGGGGCATGGGTAGGTATAGAGTTGCGACTCGATGGTCCGGCCGGTAATCTGTTGCGGGTCGATCGCGCGGTCGGCAGCCTGTTGCGCCAAAAAACGCACGGCATGCACCAGTTCGCTTTTCGAGCTGTAATTGACAGCAAGCATCAGGGTAAGCGCCTCTCCGTCCACCGTTTCGCGTTCGGCCCGTTCGATGTGGCCGATCACCTTCCCCGGCAGTTCCGCCCGGTCGCCGATCATCCGCACGCGCACGCCCTGGGCGATCAGTTCGGGGCACTCCCTGACCACACTGTCACACAGCAGCTCCATGAGTGTATCGACCTCTTCCCGGGGCCGGCCCCAGTTTTCGGTCGAGAAAGCGTAGAGGGTCAGGTAGCGCACGCCGTGGCGCACAGCCGCACGCAACGCCGCCCGTACGCTCTCCACGCCATTGGCATGGCCCCAGATGCGTTCGCGGCCGCGCTGTTGCGCCCAACGCCCGTTCCCGTCCATGATTATGGCTACGTGAGCGGGTATCTCCGTGCTTTTACCCATCAAATCTCAAGTCGAAAGCGCAAATATAACATTAATAACCCGATATTCCGGCATTTCCCCCCAAAAATCTCTCGGCAGCACGCACTACCCCTGGGTTTCACGCCGGTCGAAACCCCACATCATCTTATTCCTTAACGTATCGTAGAACGATATATTTTGCATCCGCACCAAAAAAACCGGATTTTTTGCTTTCGACAGCGTGAATCCCGCCCCGTCGGCCGCCGGGCGGGTCGTATTGTCCAGGGTGACATAGGGCGGTTCATGCCTTGCACGCACCCGGAACACCACTTCGCAGCGGTCGGGAATCACCACCGGACGCATCGTCAGGTTATGGGGCGCGATGGGCGAGATGACCAGGCATTCGCATCCCGGCGCCAGCACCGGCCCCCCGACGCTCAGCGAGTAGGCCGTCGAGCCTGCGGGGGTCGAGAGCATCGCCCCGTCGCCCCAGTAGGTTGCCACCATTTCGCCGTCCACATAAACGTCCACGGCGATCATGCCCGCCCCGCCCCGCTGGATGGAGAACTCGTTGAACGCATACGGGAAATCCGGCTGCACGCCGAAATCGCCGCGGGCATGGACCAGCGTACGGGGTTCGGTATCGAAGCGGCCGGCGGCGAGGTCTTCGAACGCCTGCCCGATGCCCTCCAGCGGCACGTTGGCCAGGAAACCCAGCCGCCCCGAGTTGATGCCCAGCACGGCCACCCGCGCCTGGCCCACCATGCGCACGCAGTCCAGCAGCGTGCCGTCGCCGCCATAGCTCACCGCCACCCCTTCGGCATCCCCCGGAATGAAGTCGTACTGCCGTTCTTCCGGCACGTCCAGCCCCGCCGCAGCCATCTGCGGCGCGAAGGTCCTGTTCACCCGCCATCCGGGCAGGTGGCGCTCCAACATGCCGTGCAGGCGGCACAGCCCCCCGGCCGTATGCTCCATATCGGGGCGGGAAAAGAGATAGATTTCCATATCCGCGAAAAATTCCCTACTTTTACAGACGCAAAAATACGATTTTAAATGATAAAACCCGTCGTGCGATCGGATTTGGCGTTTTTATCTTCCTGCCTTGTCCCGCAAGGCGGGCCGGCCCGCCGCCACCCCCGGCGCAGGGCCGAAAACCAGTCGCGCGACATAGCAATCCGAGATTGACAAATATGACAAAATTAATCGTCAATATAAATAAAGTGGCCACCCTGCGCAACTCGCGCGGGGGGGACATCCCCAACGTGTTGCAGGTGGCGCTCGACTGCGAGCGCTTCGGCGCCGAAGGGATCACGGTGCATCCTCGTCCCGACGAGCGCCATATCCGCTACTCCGACGTACGCGAGCTGCGCGGCGCGATCACCACCGAATTCAACATCGAAGGCAATCCGGTGGACAAGTTCGTGGACCTTGTTTTAGAAGTGATCCCGGCGCAGGTGACGCTCGTCCCGGACGCTCCCGACGCCCTCACCTCGAACAACGGCTGGGATACGGTGCGGCACAAGGCTTACCTGCGCGAGATGTGCGACCTGCTGCGCTCGCGCGGCATCCGCACGTCGATCTTCCTGAATCCCGACGTGGACATGGTGCGTGCGGCCGCGGATTGCGGCTGCGACCGCATCGAGCTCTACACCGAAAGCTACGCGGCAGGCTATGCCGCCGGGCGTGAACGTGCCGTCGCGCCGTTCCTCGCCGCGGCGCAGGAAGCGCAGCGCGTGGGCCTGGGCCTCAACGCAGGCCACGACCTGGGCCTGGAAAACCTGCGCTATTTCGCGCAGGCGATTCCCGGGCTGCTGGAGGTGTCGATCGGCCATGCACTGATCGCCGACGCCCTCTACATGGGCCTGGAAACCACTATCGGCAAATACCTCGCCTGTTTGAAATAAAACCTGCCCCGATGATCGAAGCAATCGGTTCGCCACGCCGCCTCAGGCCTTTGGCAGCCATCGGAGGGCGCCTCCCGGCACCCGGGAGATCGGCGAACGGCACCGCGCTAAGTCCCGGCAGGCTGTTTCGCGCCCTACCCCAGCCCTCCGCGCCCGATGGCTGCGGGCCGACAGCCTCGCTTTACAACGCTGAAGACTAAGTTTACTCCTTAAATCCGACCATATTTCCACTGCCGCGGATTCGAATAACAATGACAATTATGTCCAACGACGCCCTTTCCCTACCCCTTTTCCGCACCATCGGCCGGCTGGCCGATGCGCAGGGCGTGCGCGCGCTGGTCGTCGGGGGGTATGTGCGCGATTATTACCTCCACCGCCCCTGCACCGACATCGACGTGGTGGTCACCGGAAGCGGCATCGCCCTGGCCGAGGCCCTCGGGCGCGAACTCCACACGAACGTGAGCGTATTCAGGAATTTCGGCACCGCCATGTTGCGTGCCGGAGGGTACGAGGTGGAATTCGTGGGCGCGCGCAAGGAATCCTACCGCGCCGACTCGCGCAAACCGATCGTCGAACAGGGCACCATCGAGGACGACCAATGCCGCCGCGACTTCACGATCAACGCCATGGCCTGGTCGCTCAACGCGGTTGATTTCGGCACGCTCGTCGACCCGTTCGACGGCACGGGCGACCTGGAACGTTGCATCATCCGCACCCCGTGCGACCCCGACGTAACGTTTTCTGACGATCCGTTGCGCATGATCCGCGCCGTGCGGTTCGCCGCGCAACTCGGTTTCGACATTGCCCCGGACACCTTCGACGCCATCACCCGCAACCGCGAACGCATCGGCATCGTGTCGAAAGAACGCATCGCCACCGAACTCAACAAGATCATGCTTTCGCCCGTGCCTTCGATCGGGTGGGAACTGTTGGATATGACCGGCCTTTTGCCCCTCGTTTGCCCCGCGCTGGCACGCCTCAAAGGTGTGGAACGCCGCGGCAAACATGCCCATAAGGATAATTTCGTCCATACGCTCAAAGTGCTGGACAACGTCGCCCGCCGCAGCGACGACCTGTGGCTGCGCTGGGCCGCCCTGCTGCACGACATCGCCAAACCCGACACGAAAGCCTACCATCCGGTCGGCGGGTGGAGTTTCCACGGCCACGAAGTGTCGGGCTCGAAGATGGTGCCCGCGATTTTCCGGTCGCTCAAGCTGCCGCTCGATGCAAAGATGAAATTCGTGCAGAAGATGGTCTTCCTCCACCTGCGCCCCATCATCCTCTCGGAGGACGAGGTGACCGACTCGGCCGTGCGACGGCTGATGTTCGAGGCCGGCGACGACATCGAATCGCTGATGGTGCTCTGCGAGGCCGACATCACCTCGGGCATCGACGCCAAAGTGCAGCGCTACCTGCGGAATTTCGAACTCGTGCGCCGCAAGATGGCCGAGATCGAAGAAAAAGACCGCATCCGCAACTTCCAGCCCCCGGTCACGGGCGAGTTGATCATGCAAACCTACGGGATTCCCCCCAGCCGCGTAGTGGGCGAGATCAAAGAGGCGATCAAAGACGCCGTCCTAGACGGCCGGATTCCTAACGACTACGGCGCCGCCTACGCCCTCATGGAGCATCTGGCCGAACAACACGGCCTGTCGAAAAAATAAGGTAGGAATTTATTCCCCCGCCGGGAACGTGACCGAGAATACGAGGTCTTCGAGTTGACGGAAGATGTTGCGTTTGGGATGTTTGGGCGAAAACACGAAGCAGTCGACGGTGACGATGCGCCCGGTGGCGCGGTCGAGGGTCGAATAGCTGAAGAACGGGCCGCCCATGAAGTCGTTATGCACGTTCCAGAAGCCGCTCATCTTGGCCCAATGGCGGCCGCCAATGCTCACATAGCGCACATAAGGGTTCACGTCGGGCATCGAATCGTTGACCACCGTGGCCATGTAGGAGCCTTTCGAAGGACCGGGAATGCGTTTGGCGAATTCGTTGCGCCGGGCGATGAGGCGGTCCGGTTCGAAATCTTCCTTGCCTTCGTACGGATAGCTGTAAATGAAAATACCCTGGGTGCTGATCGGGCGCTCGTGGCTGAAATAGATGAAGTCGGGCTGCTTGCCGCGCAAGCCGAATCCCTGCGGGATGTCGATGTGCATTCCGCCGAAGCGCTCCCCTACCATCTCGGAGAGCGTTTTCTGGTTGTGGCGGCGGTTGGCGGCCAGGGCGCGGTCGCGTTCGGCGAGTTCCAGCACCTGGACCAGCTCGGTGCGGTGGTCGCTCACATAGGCGGTGATGTCGGCCAGGGTCGGGCCCGTGACCGAAAGCACCATCTGCGGGGCGGCGTAGAGGTCGTAATGCGCCGTGACGGTGGTACGGTCGAATTCGGCCCCGTTTTTGATGATCAGGATGTTGCGGTGTCGTGCGATGAGGTTGGTAAATGCCGTGGGACGGATACGCAGCACCGAGAACTGGGGCTCGTACTGGTTGATCATCTCGACCGGTGCGCCGAGCACGGCACGGAGCGTATCGCCCAGGGCGCCTTGCCATTGGGCGTCGTCGGCCACGATGAACACCTCGTACGGGGAGCCGTTGGACGGCACCTTGCTCGATTTTCCGCCCTCGCCACCGCACGCGGCCAGCGCCAATGCCGTGAGCACTAATATTATTCTCGGAAATTTCATAACGAAACAGGTGATTTTCAACAAAAGTAATATTTTTCGCCCGGATTCCGCACCGATCGCATAAATAATCTACCTTTGCACAGGACAACGACAAGACGACCCGCCCGATGAAATTCACGCCCTGGAAAATCATACGCCGCTGGGCGCCCTCGCTGATCTGGAACATGGAGGGCGAACCCGACGTGTTCCTTAC
>JAVBNK010000019.1:0-16130 GCA_031551595.1 Rikenellaceae bacterium
ATGGGGAGAGGGTAACCAAACCGACGCTGCAAGCGAGAATTAAAAAGTAGAAGAACATCTGTTCCCACGAATTTTTACAGGAAAAAATCCGGCATCTACCCCGGAGAGGAAAATCAGGAGAGAGAGAAAAGCCAAACCGGCCGGAGAACAGGCAAGTAAAAGAACCTTTCCCATCCCCCGGCCGAATATCAAATTCGCCGGACCGGTTAATCGTTGAACCCGTCCATGTCGGTATAACGCTCCGCCGAGAAATCGCCCAACAGGTGCTTCCCGAAGAAATACCATACCTTGCGGCGGAAAAACAGGTCGGCATGATCCCGGTAGAGATGCTTCTGCCCCGGGAATACATACATCTCGAAATTCTTGCCCGCACGCAGCAGCGCATCGGCCATGCGATAGGTGTGTGCCGCATGGACATTCTCGTCGGCATCGCCCGTCACCAGCAACAAGTGGCCTTTCATCCGGCCGGCAAGCTCCATATTAGTCGGCAGATCGACCTTGAATGTAACCGAGGTATCTTTCCCTGTCCCGCGCACTTCCTTCACACCCTGGAAAAGTTCGCCCCAGCGGCGGTGGTAGATCCGGTTGTCGTGGTTGCCCGACGAGGCGATCGCCGCCTTGTAGAAGTCGGGGTATGTACACAGCGCGGCGACGGCCATGAACCCGCCGCCGGAGTGCCCGAAGATCCCTACCCGGCCGATGTCGATGAACGCATGGCGGTCGGCAAGCTGTTCCAGACCGTATTTGTCGTCGGCCAACGCATAGTCGCGCAGGTTGCCGTAACCGTAGGTATTATACGCCTTATTCCGCACCTGGGTGCCGCCGCGGTGACCGAAATGCACGACGATGAAGCCCACCTGCGCCAGGTCGGCGTTGGAGTTGCCGGTAGTGGTGAAATTGAGAGCCAGGGCTTCGGTCGTCGGGCCGGGATAGACATAGGAAATGACCGGATAGCGCTTCGTGGAGTCGAAATCGTAGGGTTTCCACATTGTCCCGTAGAGGTCGGTCACCCCGTCCGCCGCCTTCACCATGAAGGTTTCCGGCATCCGCCATCCCATCCCGTAGAGCCGCGTGAGGTCGGCGCGGCCCAATGCGCAAACCACCCTGCCGTCCCGATTCCTGAGCACCGACACCGGGGCCAGGTCCACCCGCGAATAGTTATCCACAAAATAGTTGCCCGAAGGTGAAAACGCCACGCCGTGGTTGGCCGGTTCGGGGGTAAGCAGCCGTACGGGTGATTTCCCATCGAGGCTGACCCGGTAAAGCATTTCGTAATAGGGATTCACACCCTGCTCACGGCCATAGCCGGTGAAGCAGAGCGTGCGGTCCTTCTCATCGATGCGCACCGTAGCCCCTGCATTCCATTCGCCCGAGGTGAGCTGGCGCTTCAGGTTGCCGTTACGGTCATAGAGGTAGTAGTGCCCCCATCCCGTGCGGTCGGACCACAGCAACAGTTCCTCGCCGTCGCCGATGAACCCCACCGAAAACAATTTTTCGTTGTACCGGGGCTTCACCTTTTCGTTGATCAAGACCTTGAGCGCTCCGGTTTCGGCGTCGACCTCGCAGATCTCGATCTCGTCATACCCCCGGCGCATACGCTGGATGTAGAGCCTGCGGCCGTCCTTCGAATCGTACAGCACTCTGACGTGCTGGTCGGACCACCGGGCGATATCGACCTTAAGCGGTTGGCAACGGACCGGATCGATGATCGTCAGATCGTACTGCATCACATCCTTGTCGCCAGGCATCTCGTAAAGGAACTCCTGCGTTTTGCGAACATCGTCCAGTCCGCTTATGAGTTGCAACTTGCGCTGTTTACGGGTATCCTCGCGCAATACGTACAGTTTCCGGGAGTTTTTGAACCAACGTGCCCGCGTGGTAAAGAGCCGGACGGTCTGGCCCCCGGGATCGTCCGCGTAGGAAAATCCGGCTGCTCCGTCGCGTGTCGCCTGCACGGCCGACGAGTCGGGCGCACCGAATGACTTCACCCACACGTCATGCCGCAGCGCGAAAGCCATCAGCGAAGAGTCCGGCGACACGGAATAATGGAGGTTAGGGGTTTGCGCCACCCGTTTTCCGCGTTCGATACGCCGGAAAACCCCGGTCGCGAGCGTGTATTCCAGTGCGACCGTATCGGCATGGAAGATGAAACGCCTGCCGTCGGGGCTGAACATCGGATTGATCGTCATGTCCTTCGGGTCTACCGGGCGGGATTTATACCGGTTGAGTTGTCCGGCCATCGCGGCATGGTCGAACAGCGGCGAAACCTTTCCGTGCGAAGGTTCCACGTAATAATAGACCTTGCCCTGTCCGGTTTTGTAGGTCAACCAGAAATTATCGCTTCCTTTCACGAAATTAGGGGTCACATCGCGCGAAAAAACGACATCCTTCATGCGCGTCATCAGGAATTTGTCGGCCAGTTTGTAGTTGGCCTCCTGTCCCCACCCACACAATGGAAGCGCAAACGCAAGGATCAGTGAACGTCTAAGAAACAGCATCTGTCTATAATTTTACCCTGCGGGAAGAAGGTTTGAGCGACGGCCCCGTCCCCATACGCAGGTCTTTGGCCAACAGTTCGCAATCGCGGCGGAAACCGGCATCGGCGGAGATCCGTGCCGCACGCTCGACCCATCCGGCAGCCGCCTCACGAAAGGCTTCGCCGCGCAGCAGCCGCTCGCCCAACGCCCCCCAGTAGTAAAGCTCATCGGCATCGGCATCCTTGAGCGCCTCATCCGCCAGCACGCAGGCCTGCTCCATGCGTCCCGCGATCGCAGTGCAACCGAAATCCACCAACCGGACGATCTGCGGCCCGCCGGGCAGGCAGGCCGATACGACCGCCTGCCTGTAGGCCTCGATGCGACCGGCATCATACACCGGCCTGAACGTCTTGGGGTCGTGTCCAAAGAGCGAAACCAAACGCTTGATATTGGCATAAAGGTATCGTATCTTGGCATCGACCTCATCCTGCCCATAGCGCATGGCTAACGCCCCGTGCGCCCCGATCACATACTGTGAAACCGGAGCGTCCAGGTCGTACATATAGTCGCGGAATGCCGCCCACATAGCAGGGTCGTCGAACAATCGCCCGCCCTGTTCCTCGTAAAGTTTCGCCAGGATGCTCTCCATCGAATTGATCGCCCCCATTTTTCCTTTCCCGGCGACATATTCCCGAAGAAACTCCGGATCGCGGTCGCCGTTCCGGAATCGTTCGTCCGCCCCCATGGCATCCTTGTCGGCTACCGCCTTGCGGCCCAGTTCGAGGAAAGCATCCGCTTTCATCGCCCCCTTCGTCGCAGCTACCGTAAAACCTTTCGGGTTGATGAACAACAAAGTCGGATAAGCCACCACGTCGTAACGTTTCGTCAATGCCACGCCCTCGCCTTTCTCCATGTCCATCTTCAGGTTGACGAAATGCTCGTTGAAGAACCGCCCGACCTCTTCCTGCGTAAACACACTCACTTCCATACCACGGCACGGGCCGCACCACACGGCGCAACAATCCATAAAAACCAGTTTCCCCGTGCGCCCGGCTTCGGTCAGCGCCTCATCGAACGTCCCTTTGAAAAAGACGATTCCTTTCCCGTCCTGCGCCCCCGCTCCCATGCAAAGGAAGAAGGCCAGTAATGATATACCTGTTTTTTTCATTCCCGTAAATTTATTGTTTTCCCAACAAAACATCCAGCGCGATCCGGGTCGCCGGATCGGAAGGACGGCTCATCGCCGCATCGAGGATGCGCCCCTGCGGGTCGAGCAACAGGAAACGCGGCACGGCCATCGACGCCGGCATGAAATTGCGTAGCCAGTCCCAATCCTCACCCAAGTGGAGTTGGATGCCACCCATGTTTTTCTCGGCAACCATCTCCTTCCACAACCCGATATCTTTATTACGGTCGATCGAGATGCTCACGAAGTGAATATCCATCCCCGCATAACGTTCCTCCAACTCAGCCACATACGGAATCTCCGCTTTGCACGGGCCGCACCACGTCGCCCACAGGTCGATATAGACATATTTTCCCCGCAGGTCGTCAAGCGACACCCGGCGTCCCGCCACGTCGTCCAGCGTGAAGCCGGGGCAAGGCATACCCTTCGAAATATTATCGAATTTCACAAGCGCCCGGTCGAACTGCGCCCTGCGGACCGGATCGGTCACATAGGTATGGTACTGCGCAACCAAATCCTCCGCACCGGCCGGGCCGTTATGGGTGATGCAGGGAAAGATACAGGCATCGGCCAGGAAACCCCGGAGCTGCGGGTCGGCGACGTGCCGGAGCATGGCCGCCATCTGCTGCCGCACCCTCTCCCGGCCTTCCCGAAGAGGCTCGCCACCGAGCGGTATAAGCCTAAGCAACGCCTTTTGCAGATATTCCCCATACTCGGGAATGACCAGCAAAGCAGGGTCTTCGATCAGCCTTTCGCAGATCACACGAATCATCTCCGCCGTGTCGCGGCCGGAATGCCGCGACAGGATCGCATAGCCGTTGATGCGGATACGTTCACGTTCCAGGCGCCTGAAAGCGGGCGGAAGATCCGTTGAATCCAACTTCGCCTGGTTCGCGGCGATCGCCTCGTCCCATGCCTGCGCCGCCTGCCGCGGAGTGAGCCCCATCGTCGCGGAAACCGGAAGGCCCGTGTAAAATCGTCCCTGCTGCAAAAACGCATTCTCGGGAGCGCCGTCGCCTTCGAATGCGGCGCCTTTACGCTCGCCCGCCGTCCAGCGGACGTTCAGCGGTTTGCCCGGTTCGAGGAAGAGCGGCACGCGGTCGTATTTCCCGACGCTGAGCACGGCATAAGAGGGGCCGGACAACGCCACCTCCACCCTACCCTTGCCGTCGGACAGGTCGATGCGGTACTCGGCGGCCCCCACCGCCAGCGTGGGGCGGAAACCGTCCGAAACCGCCAACTCCAGGCTGACGGTGGTTTTGCCGCCGACCGTCGCCATGAGCAGGCAACATGCGGTCAATAATCCGGTCGCCGTCATAAAGCCAGGGCATCAGGTTTCGGAATGGGAATCCCGGCCGGCGCTACGGCGGCAGCCGCCGTGAACCGGCGCTCCATGTCCAGTTGCAGGTTGCGGCAATGGCTGCGGCTGTCCGGATCGCTGTGCGTCACGGCCAGGCGCTTCATATTGGCATGGATCTCTTTGAACCACTGAAGCATCGTAAACGAAACCTCATCGGGACTCTCCCAACTCTTCACATTGGTTACCGAAGCGGTCAGTTTCTCGACCAATACACTCTGCATCAGCCGTTCATGGCGCGAGAAAGGCTTGTCAGCGCTGAAACCCAGGAATACCGACTGGTCGACCGCACGCATCATCTCATCACAGGAATAAGCGTCGCCCGGCATCCGTTTTTCAATGTTCAACAACTCGGCGGTCGTCCCGGGGGCCGTCATCCGGACTGCCATTTTGGCCATCAGGTTACGCATCATCTCACTGCCGTCGTCGCCCTTCGCGCCCACCAGCTGCTCGCTGCGCAGCCATCCGGGTATACCCGAACAGACGTACCGATCCAGGAATGCCATCGCCTGCCGCTGCTGCTTCGCAGGCACATACGAAACAGGAACGTCATTGAAGCCGGGAATGACCGGATCGCGCATCTCGCCGCCGAAATACGACAACGCCATCGACGCGTAATGCATATAATACATATAGAGCTTCGACATCCAATCCGTATATGTATCCCACGAATCCTTCCGGAGGTCTTCCTTCATGGAAAGTTCTGGAAGCCTGCCGATCAACGCCTTAAGATTGTCGATTCCCATTTGGGCCGCGGCCAGCCTGTCGGACGACAGATCGACCGTGGCCGCGGTACGGAAATCGTTGCGGCCCGAGGCCACATAGCGAAGTTTCGGATCGTTCTTCGCCCGGTCCAGGTGGGATTTGAGCGAATGGCGGTCGGCGAACATATCGCCGTTGGCCGGAAATTCGCGGTAGGCCCACTCCACCGCCCAGCGGTCGTAATGCGAAACGCGAGAGAAAAGGTCGCGCAACGGTATGCGGTCGCCCGGCTGGGCCACATAATTGACCATGCAATCGTCGAGCACCGAAGCCGAAATGCCGTTGGCCCTCACGAAAGCCGGATTGCGGAGTTGCCCCACGGTATAGGCCATGCTGCCTGCCGCATTCGGGGTCAGGCCCAACACGCTGCCCATCGCTTTCGATGCGAACCAGCGGGCCGCCTCCTCGCGGGCCGTTTTGCGGCCTGCCACCTGGAAAAGTTCCGGCACGGCGCCCCCGGCACGCAGCAAACACTCCTCCACGGCATCGCTGATATATTTATCGGATAACGTAATACGTCCGCACAGGATCTCTCCGGTACGGGGATCGCTGACGGTGTAAACGCGCGGAAGGATAATCGCATAGGAGCACACGATCTGCGACGGGGCGAAGGCCGACCCGGGTTCGCCGTAAACCACCCGGACGGCATGGCGGAACCCGGCCGCTTCGAACGCCGAATTCCATGCCAATATGCCCTCGCGGACCGCATGGCGCAGGGACGGGGGAACCGTTCCGTCGATGTAGACGATGACCGGGGTTTCGGGTTCGACCGGCTGTCCTTTCATATAACGGTCGCGGTCTTTGCGGCTCACGCCCAAATGCCACTTGCGGATGGCTTCGCGCTTGCGGGCCCCCTCGACACCGGTGCCGTAGTCGTTATAGGAAAATGTGGCGAACCCCACGCGCGGATCGGCCAACCGCATCCGCATCTCATGCCGGGGCACATCCTGCAAACTCCACTCGATCAATACCGTGCTGTGTTTATCATACCCAATTCCACCGAACATGGGAGGCATATAATCGGTCTGGGTATGTACGCTCAGGAACTTCACGCCCCGCCGGATCGGCACCACCGAATCCAGGTAGGAACGCGAGGCTTCGGGACGGTTTACCCATTGCAGGTTGGGGAACGAGAACATCTCGCCCACGGCTGTCACGTCTTTGGTCACCTCGATGATGCATCCTTTACCGTCACGGCTGTAGGCGACGATGGCATAGGAAAAACCGACCGGCTGCAACGACGAGCTCCGCAGCGCCGTGACCAGTCCCGGGTCGGCCTTCGACGCATCGATGCGGTCGGCATAGATCATCTTACGGGCTTCCAACCTGTGGTTCGCACCCCGCGAGAATACCCAAACGTCGGTGATCTCGGAGGCGGTGCCGTTCCACGGCCCCTGCACGATCACCCCGCTGGTCAGCAATTCCCGTCCGAGCATCTCGTCGGGGATCTCCAGATAATATTTTTTACCGTCCTCGTACACGGGCATGACACCCTCGTGGCGCGTCATGCCGTCCTTCATGAATTGTTCGTAGGCAGCCGGTTCTTTGGCCTTTTTCGCCGGGGCTGCGGCCTGCTCCTTCTCCTGCGCCCGCCCGAAACATGGAACTGCAGCGGCCAGAAGGACGAATAATAGGATTTTGAATTTCATAATCGCTCAATTATCACGTTTTACTTCGCCGACAGCAATTCACGTTTGTCCTGCCCGAGCCATACCATGATCGCATCGGAGAGCCCCATCAAATGGTTCTTCGTCAGGGTATCGGTCGTTTGTTCGGCCCTTTGGCGGCAAAGGTCGGCAAGCGGTTCGAGGCGGGACACGACCTGCATTCCCAATTCAGGTGCACGCTTCTCCGCCGGGATCGCCTTGAGCACATCCATGGCCGAGCGGACGTACTCCGATTGCTTGATGCGGTCGAACAGCGGGATGGCCGCCCGGCCCTCCAGCGAAGCGAACGCATCGGCATACAACGCATTGTCCATATCCCTGAACGTATAGGCCTTATCGCCTGCAAGCGCCTCGTGTTTGATCAGCGTCATCGACCTGGCAAGCAACATAGGATACACCTGCCGCATCACGCCGCGGGCGAAATTCTCCCGGTCGAACCTCGTCAGGTCGGCATGACGGCCCTCGACCAGCCACACGGGCTCCGCAAAGAAATGCTCCAGCAGGAAATCCATCGCCTCCTGCTGCAAGGCACGCGGTACGGGCACATAGCCCTGCATCTGTTCCGAGCGGATCGAGGCATCGTTGTAACGCCCGCCGATGTAACGCGTCACATGGCTTATGTATTTCAGGTATTGGGTACGCGCGTCGCGGAATTGCGCAGTCAGGCGCGAGTAATCCTCATCGTCGCCCGCCGTCCAGGCCACCAGGTTGGCCGTCAGCACCTTCAGGTTCTTTATTCCCAGCGCGTCGGCCTGCATCGCGTTATCGCCCAGGTCCTCGGACTGGAACCGGGGGTCTTCCGGATCGGACTCCGTACCGAAGAACACCCGGTGGTTGGCCTTGCGTTGGCCGGTGGTCCATTGCGAGAGGTAGGCACGCTCCTCTTTGGCCGATTTGAATTGCGGCAGATATTGATAGCCCCACGCGATGGCGAACCGGTCGTAGTCGCCCTGTTTGGGGATCAGGTCCCCGGGGGCGATGCGGTCTTCGGGCTGGGCGACGTAGTTGAAACGCATGTAGTCCATGATCGTCGCGCCGTGGCTGTTATTCTTCACGAAATCGCGGTCGCGGATCTCCTCGACGGAGAACGTCCAGCTTCCGGCGAAATTATGGCGCAGGCCCAGGGTGTGGCCGATCTCGTGGGCGGTGATATACTGCATCAGCTTACCCATCAATTCCTTGTCCAACGGCAGTTTGCGGGCGGCCGGATCGACCGGCGCGCACTGGGTGAAATACCACGTCTGCGCCAGGGCCAGCACGTTGTGGAAAAGCCCCACGTGGGAACAGAGGATCTCGCCCGTACGCGGGTCGGCGATATGGGGCCCATAGGCGTTCGGGATCGGTGAAGCTTTGTACGACACACACGAATAACGCGCATCCTCGATCGAAAAATCGGGATCTTCCTCCGGCGTGGGGGCCATCCGGCCGATGATCGCATTTTTGAAACCGATCTTTTCGAAAGCGGTCTGCCACTCCTCGATCCCTGCGATCACATACGGCCGCAGGTATTCGGGCGTGTTGCGGTCGACGTAAAAAACGATCGGCTTGGCCGGTTCGACCAGTTCGCCGCGGCGGTGGCGCTCCATGTCTGCGGGCCTGGGTTCCACCCTCCAACGGCTGACCATCAGCAGGGTTTCGGACTTGATCGGGTCATAGGTGTAATCGGTCACCCCGTTGACGAAATAGCCGACGCGCGGGTCGTAATAGCGCGGACGCATCGGCTTCTCGGGCAGCAGGCACCACGACGAGGCCACCTCCCAGATCGTCGCGTTGACCCCGGCTTTGGGTGCTCCGGGCTTGGTTTCGGGCGCTTTGCCGGGGGACTAGCTCTTCACCGAGCGGAAGATCACATTATCGCGGAAGGCGCTGACGGTCGTCGGATAGGACCTGTCGGACTGGTACGACCCGATATTCATCATCTCCTTGGCACCCTTGAGCGAAAAATATTGATGGTCGGAAGTATAGGTATCGGTGAAATCGACCAGTACGGAATGCTCGCCGCGGGCCTTCACGTCGAACCCCACCGCGATAGGCATCATGCCCGAGGCACTCACCGCCCCGTACAGGTCGGACGACGGGTCGGGCATGACGGTCGTATAGACCGGCTCCTTGAGGAACAATTTGTCCTTCGGGCCGCGCTCGAAACGCACCAGCCGCGAAAACAACGCGTCGCCGGCATATCCCAGCATATCGCGTTCGCCGCGCGTCTGTTGCGCCGAGCCTTGCACCAGCGACACCATCACGAAGATATCCCTGCCCAACAATGCATCGGGAACCTCCACATAGTAACGGTCGTCCTGGGCGTAGACTGTAAACATGCCGGGGAAAGACTGTGCCCCGGGTTTAATGAATTCCGCGATCGCGGGGATCTTTTTTCCCGCTTTTTTCACCGTATCAGCCACTGCCGTACGGGTGGAATCCACCGCCGCGACGACGTGGTTTCCGGCCATGATGTGCGTCTGGAATGCGAACAGTAAGCCCGCAAAAAGGAGCGAACCCCTCCTATAACCTCTTTTCATTATGTTTTCGTATTATTTTTGAGGACAGCCGCACCGGATGCGGCTGTCCGGCAGACAGGTCTATTCGAATTCAAATCCGTACGCGATCAGTTTGTCGCGCATGAGGTTGAATTTGGTCATCATCGGAGCGTAACTCCCGTAGAGGGCCGTAAATTCACCCAGGGTGTAAGAGAATACGGCCTCGACGAAGTCGTTCACATCCTTGGTCTGGGTGGGGGACTTCATCATCGTGCCGGTCTTCGGCTGCTCGAAAAAGCCATAATTGAAGAATTTGGGATAGGTCGCGTTGACCAACTGGTAGTCGTAACGGTCATAGAAAGCCGTGATGTCCGTACGTACTTTCGTACTCACCGGATAGAACACCCCGGCCAGCCATTCGGCCTCGGTACCCAGGATCGCCCCCGAAGCCACGGCACGCAGGATCGAACTTTTGTAGACCGTTTTCGCCGCCGCGTTGAACGCGGGAAATTTCGTCACCCGGCTCGCGACGACCGCGTTCAGTCCCTTATGCGCGATATAGCCCGAGAGAGGCGTTTTGAGCGAGTCGACCAGCAGGATGCTCGGCACGTATATGTTCTGCGGGATCAACGGAAGCACCTCTTCACTGAGGAACTCCAACACGCTGAGGATCGCCTCGCGGTCGTCCCGCTTGTCGAGCAGGAAATAGTGGGCTGTGTTTGTAGCAGGGGTTTGGTAACCGGGGTTGTAAAACACCTTCAGTATCTCATGGTAGGTGTACGGCAGGCCGCGGTAGTCGATGCGCTCGGTCGAGCCGATCGTGTCGTTGATGTAGATCGGGATACCGGTCTGCTGGAAGATCAGGTAGCGCTCGTGGGTCAGCTCGTCCTGGCTGTCCTCCACCACGAGCCAGTCGCGCTCCAGGCCGGACGGCGCCAGGATACCCTCATTGTCGCCGCAGGCCGCCGCAAGCAGCGATAGGGCAACGATATATAAAATATGCTTTTTCATGTCGCTTGGGTTTTAATAAACGGTCATCGCCCTCTCGGGACGGGTTTCGTTGGTAAGCACGCCGCGATTGAACTCGATGGCGGCACGCGGGATGGGCAGCATGTAGGCCGCCACGTCCTGCGGATAGGGCTTCAACACGTATTCGCCGATATTATAGTAAGTTCCGGTAGTGAGCATCGTAGGCGAAGTGGGTTCGAAACCGAGATGGACGTGGGTGATCGATTTGGTGAAAGGCCGCAGTGTATTGACCGCATAGCGGCGCAGGTCGAACCAGCGGTGGCCCTCGTAACACAGTTCGCGGCGGCGTTCCTCACGGATGAAATCCACGAGTTCCCCTCCGGTCCTGGTCACTTCGGTCAGGTTCGCTGCGGCGAAACGTTTTTCACGCAACGTTTGTACCGTAGCCTGCGCTTTGGCGTCCTGGCCGAGTTGTGCCTGAGCTTCGGCCTTGTTCAGGTACACCTCCGGCATGCGGATCGCCCAAATGTCGGACACTAGTTCCTAAACGCCCCCGTCCCGCCATTTGATGCAGCGGAAGGCGCCCTTGGTGATGGTCGCTTCGATGAAGAACGCCGCGCGGCGCAGGTCGGTCGCGTCGAAACAGGCCAGCAGGTCGGGCGAAGAAGTGTAGCAATTCGCCTGGGTGCCTGCGAGCGTGCCGGTAGCGGTGGTATTATCCAGCGAGTGCAACGCCCCCATGCAGTTATTGCCCTGCGTGAAGATGGTTTCGGGCGAGGTGCGGTAGGTCACGTTGGTCCCGGCGACGTGTCCGTTCAGGTCCAGCAACCCGTAGTCCGTCATACCGATCACCTCGTCGGCACATTCGACCGCACGCGAATAATTTTCCATGTAGAGACTCACGCGGCTCAGCAGCGCGTAGGCCGCAGCCTGGCTGGCGCGATTGACCTTCGTATGCCTGATCCCCTCAAGGCATACGATCGCACGCTCCAGATCGTCCACGATCCGGCCATAAACCACCGACGCGGGATCGCGCGGGAAATAGGTGGTCAGGACACTCTCCGACACCTTCAGCGGAATGCAGGGATCGGTATCGGCCGTGGTCTTGCAGTAGGGTTTCGCATAGAGATTGGCCAGCCAGAAATAGTAGTACGCACGCAGGAAACGCGATTCGCCCTCGACCCGGTTGCACAGCTCCTCATCCGGCTCGCCGCTCCGGAGCAGTTCCAACTGGTAAAGCACCGAATTGAGGCTGGCGATACGCTTGTAGGTAGCGCCCCAATTCTCATCGACCTTCTCGACGTTGTCGTAATTCATCAGGGGGACGGGCTGCCAGTGGTGCGCCTTGATGGTCTGGTCGCGAAGCCACATCAGGGCAGCCGAAGTACGCACCCGGACGGCGAATTCGGCTGCATCGTCGTCCAGAATATGGATCCAGGGGAAGAAGGCCTTCGGATTGTTGATCGGGGCGGACCAGTCGGTGACCGCCAGCAGATTGGGTTGTATTTCTTTCGTCACCTGGAGATAGGCCTCTCCCAGGACGACCTCCTGGAGGTCGGACACCTTTTCCACGTATGCTTCGTTCTGGGAATACTCGTCCAGGAATCCCGCGCACGAACTGACCGCCGCTGCAGACGAAAGCAGGACCGAATATAGTATGTTCTTTTTCATCATTTCCTGTTTTTAGAATGTGACGTGCAGCGCCATCGAATAGTTCGGACGCACCGAGAGGTTGATCGTGGCGGCGGCGCCCGACTGGGTCACGCTCTGGCCGCGGAGCGACTTGTGGGCCCAGGTGAACATGTTGGTGCCCGAAACGCTGATATCGGCCGCGTGGATGCCGATCCGTTTGCAGACCTTATCGGTGAACGCATACCGCAGCGATGCCGATTGCAGCTTGAGGTAACTGCCGCTCACCACCCGCAGGTCGGAAAGGTCGTACATTTCATAGATGCTGCTGCCGGAGATGGTAAAGGTCTTCGTGGTCGCGCTGGACCACCAGGGGGTAGTAGCCGTATGGGACACCCGAAGGCCCGGGATGTTGGTATGCTCCTCGTCGCCGGGCTTGCGCCAGCGGTTGACGAACTCCCGGCGGATGTTCTTCTCGGGATAGGGCTGGACGTTGGTATCGCTGCACAGTTTCAGCAAGCGCATCTTATTGCCGAAACTGTATGCGAAATTCATCGACAGGGTAAGCTGGCGGTAGCCGAACACATTGCTCAGGCCGCCCTGCAACACCGGCACACGGGTGCCGGAATAGCCCATCACCGTGAGGCACACCTCTTCGTTGGTCATCGAGTTGTAGAGCGCCAGAAGTTCATCCTTGTTCTCCGCCTCGGTGCCGTAGAACAGCGGAGAGCCGTCGACGGGGCTCAGGCCCTTGAAACGGTAGGAATAGAAACTGTTAAGCGGTTTGCCGGCGATCTGGGCCGTACCGTTGAGGTAGTCGCTGTATTTCATGTCGCGCTGGAGCGTGGCTACGCTTCCCTGCACGGCCCTGTTGAGCAGTTTGTTGACCACCTGGCCGATCTGCGGATCGAAACGCCAGTAGAAACCGCGCTTGCCGCTGGAGGACAGTTTCTGGCTGAAGGGCACGAACGTCAGGTTGACCTCGAATCCCTGGTTGGCGATCGAGCCCTGGTTGACTTGGTAGACGGTCACGCCGTTGATCTCCGATACGTTCGTGGTCAGGAAGGCGTCGATCGTCTTTTTGTAGTAATAGCCCACGTTACCCCGGACGAACTTGTTAAAAAGGGCGAAATCGACCGAAGCGTTGACCGAGTGGATCGTTTCCCACGTCAGGCCGGGGTTCGGGAAATGTTTGATGGTAGAAGTAAAGTCCTCTAATTGCGTATTATATTTACCTTTTGTGATCACCATCCTCGAAGGTTGGCTCGGCGTATTGCCCTGAAGGCCGTAAGAGAGTTTCAGCGCCAGGTCGTTGACCGTCTTGCGCCCGGGGAACAGGTCGCGGGCTGCGTTCCATCGCCCCGAAACCGACCAGATCGGCAGGAAACGGTTGGCCTTGCGCTCCCCGAATTTGTTCGATCCGTCCACGCGCGTATTGAAGTTGAGCACATAGCGGTTGTCATAGGAATAGGTCGCCGTGAAGATGCCCGACAGGGTGTTGGACAGCCCATCCGTAACCACAGGCACATTGCCGCCCAACCAGGACGCCCATCTCTGGTATTCGTTCTTGATCAGCTCCGTGCGGTCGATCGTGGCGAAGGTCTTCCCGCGGTCGGGATAATATCCCCGGTGGATCTCTTTCAGGCCGTTGTACTCCACCGAGCTGAGTTCGCCGATGGCCGACATAGAGAGCTGGTGTTTGCGGTCGCGGCCGAATTCGGTGTTGTAGTTGAACTGCACACGGGCCGTGTAGGCATTGTTGCGGGTGTTGCCGACCCTCAGCTCGCCGCCCCACGGGCATTCCGACAGCGGATCGCCCGGACCGTTCCTCCGCAGGTTGGTGATGTAGTAGGAACCTTCTTCAAAAACGGTTTCCTGGTTGGTGTTGCTGGTCGAATAGGAGAACGTGCCCTCCAGGGAAAGCCCTTTGCCCAACAGGTATTTGATGTTCAGGGTCGAGTTGAGGGTGTGCGAATCCACATCCTCGTAGGTCGTGTCCATCTCGTTGAGCATACTGAACGGAGCGGTGAACTGGCTCGTTTCCCGGTCGTAGTACCACAGCGAACCATCCGCGTTGTAGGCCGGAATGGCACGGCTGGTTTCGTAGGCATACTGGAGGATGCTCGTAGTCGAGCCGGAGGGAGTATAGCTGCGGTTCGAAATGTTGCCCTGCACGCTGAAACGGAAACGGAAACGGTCATAATCCGCATTCAGGTTGAGCTGGGTCGTATAGACCTTGTTCGATTCGCCCCGGATTACACCCTTATTGTCGTTGTAACCCAGCGAGGCGTAGTAACGGATGTTGCTGCTGCCGCCGCTGAGGCTGACCGTATGTTTGGTCGAAAGCGAGTTCTGGCACAGCAGGCCGAACCAGTCGGTGTTGACACTCTCCAGATAGTTCACCTGCTTCTCGAATTCGCTGAACGTAGAGCGTCCGGCCATGTAAGCCATCATAGCTTCCTCGTAGCCTACCCAGTTCATCGAAGTGCTGCGGTACTCCATACCGCGCTCGAACATCTCGCGCGAAACGTCCACCCGCTCGCGGGAATTCATCAGGTAAACTTCGCGGTCGGAGTAGTAGGGACGGCGGTTGAGCGTGGCCGACATGGAATAGGTCAATTGCGGGGGACCTGCCTTGCCTTTCTTGGTGGTGATCACGATCACGCCGTTGCCCGCCTTGATGCCGTAGATGGCCGTGGCGGCGGCATCCTTGAGCACGTCGATCTGCTCGATGTCGTCGGGGTTGAGCCCCGAGATCGCATTGCCCAGCAGGTTGACGAAATCCAGGTTATTGATATCCGCCGGATCGACGTTCACCGGGTCGTTGATGATCACCCCGTCGAGGACCCATACCGGCTCCTGGTTGCCCAGGATCGTCGAGGCGCCGCGGATGCGGAGTTTGGGGGCGGCCCCCACCTGGCCCGAGTTCTGCATGAAGATCATACCCGGCACACGGCTTTCGAGCATCGCGTCCACCGTATTGATACCCGCCACATTGATATCGTCCATCCTGACCGAAGTCACAGCGCCCGTAAGCCTGCGGCGGTCGATATCCTGGTAACCGGTCGAGATGACCTGCACCTCATCGATCGCACTGGCGCTTTCCTGCATCACGACCTGCAATTCGGACTGGCCGGTATAGCGGACTTCCGTGCGCTGCATGCCGACAAAACTGAACGTCAGCGAAATATCTTTGGCATTGGGCAATATGATCTCGAAACGGCCATTCTGGTCCGAAACCACACCCCGCTGCGATTCCTTGTGGTGGACCGTCACCCCCTGCAACGGTTTGCCGTCGCTGCCACGCACGATGCCCCGGATGCGTACGGGCCCCGCCTGCGCAGGCTGCCGGTCGCGTTTCTCGGGATAGACCAGCACACGGTCCGGAGTGATCCGGTAGGACGCTCCGCTGCCAGCAAGCAAGGTCTTAAAAAAATCTTCGAAACCTGCATTCCGGAAATTCGCCGTCACGGTGCGCTTGGTATCCACATCGTCGTCGCTATAGATCACCGCCACTCCCGTGGTGCGCTGGAACTCCGTGAGGGCCGCTTTAAGGGTCGTCTGTCCCAAGCTCATGCTCACTTTCGGCTGGGATTGCGTCCGTCC
>JAVBNK010000137.1:0-5583 GCA_031551595.1 Rikenellaceae bacterium
CGGGCGCCATCATAGCCGGAGCGCAAAAGAGGAGGGCGAAGCCAATGGACGGGCACAGGCGGGGTTTTCAGAACAAATGCGGCTTCGAAAGAAGCCGTTAACGCAAGGGGTGCTTAAGGAATCGGGGTAATCTGACACTGATAAACAAAGACATAACACGATTCCTTAAGCGCAACTCACGTTAAAGTAGAACGCATTTCAACGGTATGAACCGCAGGAAGTGGCGATTCCTGCGAAACCACAAAACAAACGGCAAAATATGACGGCACAACAAATCTTCGAACAGATTCTCCGCAAACGCAGCTTCCTGTGCGTAGGCCTCGACACCGACGTGCGTAAAACCCCCGCCTCGCTCGCGGGCGCCGACGACCCCCAATTCGAGTTCAACCGCGCCGTGATCGACGCCACAGCCCCCTATACGGTCGCTTATAAACCCAACATGGCATTCTACGAAGAGAACGGCACGCAGGGCTGGATCAGCTTCGAACGCACCTGCCGCTATATCCGCGAACGCTATCCCGAGATCCTGGTCATCGCCGACGCCAAACGCGGCGATATCGGCAACACCTCGGAAATGTACGCCCGCGGTTTTTTCGACCGCGGAATGACCGATGCCGTCACGCTCTCGCCCTACATGGGACGCGACACGGTGGACCCTTTCCTGAAATTTCCCGGCGCATGGGCCGTGCTCCTCGCCCTGACCTCCAACCCCTCGGCCGCCGATTTTGAAATGCTGGAGCTCGCCAACGGGCGCAAACTCTACGAACAGGTGCTCGAAACCTCACGCGGATGGGGCTCGGCCGACAATACCATGTACGTCGTAGGCGCTACGCAGGCCCGGATGCTCTCCGGGATCCGCCGCATCGTGCCCGACCATTTCCTGCTCGTGCCCGGCGTGGGCGCACAGGGCGGCAGCCTCGAAGAGGTGGCGCGTTACGGCATGAACTCGCGTTGCGGCCTGCTGGTCAACTCCTCGCGCGGCATTATCTATGCCGACAGCAGCGCGGATTTCGCCCGGGTGGCCGGCGAGAAGGCTGCCGGGATACAACACGAAATGGATGCCCTGCTCACGGCCTGCCTGCCTGGATAATACGATCTTATTATTTTTTCCGCGCCGATTTGCGGAACATATCCTGGTCGATGCGGACAGTAAGTTGCATGACCTGCTGCCAGTTCCATTTCCTGCCGTCGTAGTGGTGGACGGACGACACGTACAGGTTCATGTCGCGCCGGTGGACGGGATTCCATGACAGTTCCAGACGGTTGTAGACGTTGTTCTCGGTGCGGAAGAACGGCTCGCCGTAGTAAAGCGTGTTGCCGTACCGGCCGTAGTAGGGCATCAAGTCGTCGCCCAGGTAACAGGCGTTGTAGAGGCTGAGGTCCCACTTGCCGACCCATAACTCGATCATCGCCCCGCCCGGTTTGACGTATTCCCCGACGTTGCTGCGGTCGTTCTGGAAGGCCTGGACCCACCCCACCCGCAGGACGCCCTTTTGGAGGGGCAACACACGATCGAAATAGAATGCGCCGTAGGGCTGCACCAGCACGTTGTCGACCACCCCTTCGTCGTCCGCGGCGGTTTCCGCATAATGGTACATCGAGAAGTTATAGCCCAGGCCGAACATCCGTTTGCGGCCGAACATGCACTCGGACGAGGAGAATACCATGAATTTTTCGCGTACGCCGTCGCCTTTGCGGCCGTTCCAGTCCAATCCCAGCTCCATGCGCAGGCCCATAAGGTTATATTGCAACAGCATGCCTTCGAGATTGGTATCGTAGAAGCGCACCGAATCGCTGAAAAAGGCGTTGTTGTAATTTCCCTGCATCTTTTCGCGCGGGAATACCCCTGCATAAGCCTTGAACCGGCGCTGGCCGCCATGGCTGCCGCGGTAGACGGTTTCGTAACCGTAGTAGGCGATCCAGTCGGGGTCGGTCGAGAAGGGTTTAGCCCCGAAGTCGGCCATCAGGTCGGTCCCCACCTTGATGTAGTTGTCCCGGTTCCAGCCGATGCCTATCTGCGGCGTGAGGCGCGATCCGAAAAGGGTTTGCGGCCAGTTGACCTCGCTTTTATATTCGCGGTTGTCGAAGCGGGTATCGAGTTTGGCTTCCCAGAGCAACTTCTGCGCCTGCGCCTGGGAGGCGAATACCAGCAACAGCAAGGCCGGCAGTTTATGTTTCATGCGGTGCATATTACAGGGAGCAAAGGAACCGGTAATTCCCGCTGCACATGATCGCAGTCGTTTTACAACCCTGGTATGTGCCCACGACGGGATCTTTCCCTGCCTTCCTCAAAACCTCACGGGCTTTCCGGAAAGTTTGCCGCTCGCCTTTGCGGTTGTAGTCATCCAGAATGATCACGAAATTATCCGGGTCGATGTTGTTCGTGACGATATCGACCATCTGGGAACGTGAATTCTTCTCCGACCCCCAGGGACCGTCGATGATCACGAAGTCATATATACGGTCTTTGGTGATCGCATCCAGTTGCCCGTAAATATAGCTCTGCGTACCGTCGATAAGCCGCTTTTCCACCGGGCAGATATGGGTAAATTCCTTGACGGGAAATACCTCGCCCTCAAAAAAATCCAGCCAGGCCCGGTCCTGCTCTATGATGGTCAGTTCGCAATTGCCGTGGCTTTTCACATATTGGTACGTCAGTTTGGAACTCTCGCCCAGGCCGAATTCCAATATCCTGCGGGGTTTCGTGTCGTTCAACACCCGATACAGGATATAGAGCATCGGATATCCGGCGGCCCACCTGCCCGGGGAAAAACTTTTATTCTTCAGCCAGGGCGAATCCGTTACGGTGTCGCGGAATATGGAACCCCAAAGGATTTCCCTGGGATTTCCGAATAACTCGTCAAATCTGTTTCTGCATTTTTTCAGGAAGGACATCGGGATAAATTTTATCGTTTGCAGGTCGATGCGATCAAAAACAGGGAGGGACCTTTAGGGTCCCGTCCCTGTTTTAAGGTCGGAAATCTTAGAAAATACTGTACGCCACGGTCAATCCGGCCATTACGATGGCCACCATGCTCATCAGTTTGACCAGGATGTTGAGCGACGGGCCCGACGTATCCTTGAACGGGTCGCCCACCGTGTCGCCCACGACGGTAGCCTTGTGGTCGGCCGAGCCCTTGCCGCCGCAGTTGCCTTCCTCGACGTATTTCTTGGCGTTGTCCCATGCGCCGCCCGAGTTGGCCATGAACACGGCCAGCACGAATCCCGCGCCCAGGCCGCCCACCAGCAGGCCCATCACGCCGCCCACGCCGAACACGAGGCCCGTGACGACCGGAGCGATGATCGCGAGCAGCGACGGCAGCAGCATCTCGCGCTGTGCGCCTTTCGTGGAGATTTCTACGCAACGCGCATAGTCGGGGGTGGCCTTGCCTTCGAGGATGCCTTTGATCTCGCGGAACTGGCGGCGCACCTCTTCGACCATCGACTGTGCGGCACGTCCCACGGCGTTCATCGACAGGCCGCAGAACAGGAACGCCATCATCGAGCCGATGAACACGCCCACCAATACCTTGGGGTTCATCAGGTTGATCTGGTAGTAGTCCATGAAGTCGAGGATCGAGGCGTCGGCGATCTTCTGCTGTGCGCCGTTGGAGAGCGTGATGAATTCCTGGCCGAGGTGCTGCAGGCCGATCTTGATCTCCTCGATGTAGGAGGCCAGCAGCGCAAGCGCCGTAAGGGCCGCCGAGCCGATGGCGAAACCTTTGCCCGTGGCGGCGGTGGTGTTGCCCAGGGCGTCCAGGGCATCGGTACGCTGGCGCACCTCTTTCGGCAGGCCCGCCATTTCTGCGTTGCCGCCGGCATTGTCGGCGATGGGGCCGTAAGCGTCCGTAGCCAGCGTGATGCCCAGTGTCGAAAGCATACCCACGGCGGCGATGCCAATACCGTAGAGGCCGATGCCGATATTATTGGCGGAAAGCATGTTGGCCACGTCGAACTGAATGGCGAACAGGAATGAAAGGATGATCGCGATCCCGATGGTGATCACCGGAATGGCCGTAGAGATCATGCCCAGGCCGATCCCCGAGATGATGACGGTCGCCGGACCGGTAGCGGCGCATTTGGCGATCTTCTGGGTGGGTTTATAGGCGTGCGAGGTGTAGTATTCTGTCGATTGGCCGATGATGATCCCTGCCACCAGGCCGGTGATCACACTCAGCGAGAGCCACAGCCAGTTTTCCATGCCCAGGGCCCATAGGATCACGAAGGTCGAAATGGCGATCAGCACCGAGCTGACGTTCACGCCCATGCCCAGCGAGCCCAGCAGTTGTTTCATCGAGGCGCCCTCTTTGGTGCGCACCAGGAAGATGCCCAGGATCGAGAGCAGGATGCCCACGGCCGCGATCAGCATGGGTGCGAAGACGGCTTTGGTCTGCAAGGCGATGCCGTCGGCGAAGGTCGAGTAGGCCGCCGCGCCGAGGGCAGCCGTGGCGAGGATCGAGCCACAGTAGCTTTCGTAGATGTCGGCGCCCATGCCGGCCACGTCACCTACGTTGTCGCCCACGTTGTCGGCGATGGTGGCGGGGTTGCGCGGGTCGTCCTCGGGGATGCCGGCTTCGACCTTGCCCACCAGGTCGGCGCCTACGTCGGCGGCTTTGGTATAGATGCCTCCGCCCACACGCGCGAAGAGGGCCTGGGTCGAGGCGCCCATGCCGAAGGTCAGCATGGTGGTGGTCATGATGACGAGTTTCTGCGTGCCCGTAACGTCCACGAAGGTATTGAGGACGATGTACCAGAGCGATATGTCGAGCAATCCGAGCCCCACGACCACCAGGCCCATCACCGCGCCCGAGCGGAACGCCACTTTAAGGCCGCGGTTGAGCGATTCGCTGGCGGCCTGCGCGGTACGCGCCGAGGCGTGGGTGGCGGTTTTCATGCCGAAGAAGCCGGCCAGGCCCGAGAAGAAGCCCCCGGTGAGGAATGCGAAGGGGACCCATTCGTTCTGCACGCCCAGCCCGTAGGCAAGAAATGCAAAGAACACCGCCAGAACGAGGAAAACGACCAGCACCACCTTGTATTGCTGTTTCAGGTAGGCCATTGCGCCGGTGCGGACGTGGGCGGCGATCTCTTTCATGCGGTCCGTTCCTTCGCTTTCGCGTTTCATTCGGCGGTAGAAGTACCATGCGAATGCCAGCGCGATGATCGACGCGGCGGGCACCAGCCAGAAGATAGGGGCTATGTTGCTCATAGGCTTTAAAATTAATTAAGTTGGATGAAAAACGCAAAATCGACGCAAATTAAGAAATTTTTTAATCCGAGATTCTCCGGGTGCGGGGAATTATCGAAAATATCATGCGGGAACGATTCTCATCGCCCGTCTTAAAATCCGGAACCGACGGCTGCGGGCGCCGCCCGGCACACGGATAATTTGCGGCCTGCATCCCGCAGGCACCCGGACGTGGTTACACCCCCCCCCCCGGGGGCGCCCCCTCGTCCCGGACTTATAGCGTTATAACGATTTTTTATTTTGACGGGAATAATAATCGGACTAAATTTGCAACTCAATCACCGAGGTCCCTATAAAAAAACATACAGTGGATACGAAATTCCAACCGTTCATCGATC
>JAVBNK010000175.1:0-13880 GCA_031551595.1 Rikenellaceae bacterium
CAAGGCATGAGGCGACGGTATCGGCATTGCAATTCAACAGATTGCCTCCCGAATCAACCACGACAGAACAGCACACCGGAATCATGCCGACTGCAAGGAATCTTTCCAAGGCCACGGCATCGACGTGCTCCGGGCGCAGGTCGGCCACATGTCCGAAATCGACCGGCCGGGCCGGGCGCCGCACCGCCTTCATCACGCCCGCATCGGCCCCGGAAAGCCCTATCGCATTGCATCCCAACGCTTGCAAACGTCCCACGATCCGTTTGTTGATCAGGCCCGCATAGACCATCGTCGCCACGTCGAGCATCCCGTCCGAGGTCACGCGGCGGCCGTCGATCATCGCGGTTTCCACCCCCAGCCGGGCAGCCAATGCCGTCGCCGATTTCCCACCGCCATGCACCAGCATCTTCGGTTCCCCGATGCGTGCGAAAGCCTTCAGGAAGTCTTCCAGCAGGCGGGGATCATCCACCACCTCGCCGCCTATTTTTATCACGATCATAACTCCGACAACATTTTTTGCAACACCGTCTGTGCCGACACCACCCGGTTGGCCGCTTCGGGTACGACCAGCGACCGCGGCCCTTCGATCACCGCGTCCGTGACGATCATGTTACGCCGCACGGGCAGGCAATGCATGAACCGGGCGTCATTCGTAAGCGCCATTTTGGCCTCGTCCACCATCCAGTCGCGGTCGCGACGCAGGATTTTCCCGTAGTCGCGGTAGGCCGACCAATTCTTGGCATAGATGAAATCCGCCCCTGCGAAAGCCCTCCGCTGATCGTATTCCACCCGTGTCCGACCCGCGAACACAGGATCGAGTTCGTAGCCCTCGGGGTGGGTGATGACAAAATCGTAATCGGCCGCATTCATCCACTCGGCGAACGAGTTGGGCACGGCCTGCGGGAGGGCGTTGGGATGCGGCGCCCAGGTAAGCACCACTTTGGGCCGCGCTGTAAGTTTATATTCTTCGATGGTGATCAGGTCGGCGAAACTTTGCAGCGGATGGCGGGTGGCCGACTCCAGGCTCACGACCGGCCGGCCCGAATAGCGGATGAATTGCCCCAGTACCTCCTCCGAATAGTCCTTCTCCCGGTCGGCCAGCCCCGCAAACGCACGCACCCCGATGATATCGCAATAACTGCCCATCACGGGGATCGCTTCGAGGATATGCTCGGGCTTGTCGCCGTCCATGACCACTCCGCGGCCGGTTTCGAGTTTCCATGCGCCCTGGTTCATGTCCAGCACGATCACATCCATCCCCAGGTTCATCGCCGCCTTTTGCGTGCTCAGGCGCGTACGCAGGCTCGAATTGAAAAAAATGGCCAGCAGCGTCTTGTTCCGGCCCAGGTGCCGGTTGGCGAACGGATCGCGTTTCACCTCGAAAGCCGTTTGCAGGGCCGCGCCGAGGTCGCCGATGTCCTGTACGTTGGTAAACTGTTTCATAGCTGTCTTTTGAATTTTTCGATGAACTGTTCCGCCTCCTCCCGCGTCACGCAGAGCGGAGGCAATAAACGTATGATGTTCGTGCCCGACGATCCGGTGAAAACGCCCTCATCGAAAAGCAGCCGCCGGCGCAGGCCGGCCACGGGACGCTCCATTTCGATGCCGATCATCAGGCCCCGGCCGCGGACCGCGAGCCCGGGAAGTGCGGCCAATTCCTGACGCAACATCTCCCCGACCGCAGTCGCATTTTCCATCAGCCGCTCGTCCCGCATCACTTCGGCGACCGCAATGCCCGCCGCGCACGCGAGGTAATTGCCGCCGAAAGTGGTTCCCAGCCGGCCTTTCACTGCCTCGATCTGCGGCGAAACGAATACCGCGCCCATCGGAAAACCGTTGCCGATCCCTTTGGCCAGCGTAACCAGATCGGGCGCGATCCCGGCATGTCGATAAGCAAAATAGTCGCCCGTCCGCCCGCATCCCGACTGTATTTCGTCGAGGACCAGCATCGTACCGTGCCGCGTACATAATCCGCGTAGCGTCCGCAGGAATTCCGCCGAGGGAATCTGCACGCCCCCTACCCCCTGGATGCCCTCAATAATCACAGCGGCGTAGCGGTTGGAAGCCAATTCGGACGCGACAGCCTCCGCATCGTTCAGCGGCAGGAATGTCACATACCCCGTATGATTAAACGGTGCACAATACGCGGGAATATCGGTCGCGGCCACCGCCCCCGACGTGCGGCCGTGGAACGCCTGCCGGAACGCCAGCACATGCTTGCGGCCCGTGTGGAACGATGCGAGTTTGAGCGCGTTCTCATTGGCCTCCGCACCCGAGTTGCACAGGAAAAGCGAATATTCGCCGCAACCGCTCAACCCGCCCAGCAGTTGCGCGTACTTTTCCTGCAACGGATTCGTCACTGCATTGGAATAGAATCCTATGCGCCGCAGCTGCGTTTCCAGCGCAGCCACATACTGCGGATGCAAGTGGCCGATCGAGATCACGGCATGGCCGCCGTAAAAATCCAGGTACTCACGGCCCTGCGCATCGGTGATCGTGCATCCCCGGGCGCTCACGGGCGTTACATCCCACGCGGAATATACATCGAACGGCTTCATAACCCGAGCGGTTTTAGTTCCAGTCCGCAACGCTCGTCCAGCCCGAACATCAGGTTCATATTCTGCACGGCCTGCCCCGAAGCGCCCTTCAGCAGATTGTCGATCACGCTCGTAATGAGCAGCAACCCGTCGTACGACTGCAGCTGGAGTAGGCATTTGTTCGTATTGACCGCATCTTTGAGCGAAACGTCCTGCCGGGTGACATGGGTGAACGGCGCATTCCGGTAAAATTCCTCATACACACGGTAAACTTCTTCAAACGGCGCGGGCAGGCGGGTGTAGAGCGTCGCCAGAATGCCCCGGGAGAAATTGCCGCGTAGGGGGATCAGGCGGATATCCCCGCCGCCGAGCAGGGCCTGGATCTCGCCCATATGCTGATGCGTGAACGGTTTATATACCGACAGATTATTATTACGCCAGCTGAAATGGGTCGTATCGCCGGGCGACCGTCCCGCGCCCGTCGAGCCCGTGACCGCATGGGCATGTACCTCCTCCGCCAGTCCGTACGCTTTCGCCAAAGGCAGCAGCGCCAATTCCATCGCCGTGGCGAAACAACCCGGATTGGCGATATTCGCCGCGTGGCGGATCTGTTCGCGGCGGGCTTCGGGCAATCCGTACACAAATTCACGCCCTTCGAAATGCCCGTCGAGCCGGAAATCGCTGCCCAGGTCGATCACCCGGGTCGCCGCCGGAAACGGATGTTCCGTAAGGAAGGCCCGCGACACGCCGTGCCCCAGGCAAAGGAACGCTACGTCCGCGGGTGCAGTTTCATCCGAAAACCGCAGTTCTGTATCTCCCAACAGGTCGGTATGCACAGTTGCGACGGGCTGCCCGGCCTGCGAGGTAGTGTACACGAAAGCGATCTCCGCACAGGGGTGGCGCAACAGTATCCTCAATAATTCGCCGGCGGTGTATCCCGTGCCGCCGACGATCCCCGCCCTGATCTTATTCATCGCCGTGGACCGCATAATAGATTTTGACCGGATTGGCCAGGATGCGCGTGAACCCTTCCACATCCTGCCCGGTGAAGGCTTTGTTCATTTCGCCGTAGTCGCCGAAGCGGGCATTCATCAGGTCGTGGTCGCTACGGCAACCCACCGCCATGAAATGGTAGGACTGTAACCGCACGCTGACCGTGCCGGTGACGTACTTCTGGCTCGCATCGAGAAACGATTCGATGTCGCGCATCACCGGTTCGAGGTATTGCGCCTCATGCATGAACATGCCGTACCACGTGCCCAACTGGTCTTTCCAGTACTGCTGCCATTTGGTGAGGGTGTGTTTTTCGAGCAGCCGGTGCGCCTCGATCAGGATGAGCGCCGAGGCGGCCTCAAAACCGATCCTGCCCTTGATGCCGATGATCGTATCGCCGACGTGCATGTTGCGGCCTATCCCGTAAGGCGCCGCCACCTCATGCAGCCGGGCGATCAACTCCGCCGGGGGCATGGCCGCGCCGTCCAAAGCAACCGGTTCGCCTTTTTCAAAACCTATGGTGACGATGCGTTCGTTTTTTTCAGTCGCTCGCACCGGGAAAGCCTCTTCGGGCAGCACACCGTCGGCCGTCAGCGTTTCCACACCGCCCACGCTCGTACCCCAAAGGCCCTGGTTGACCGAATATTTCGCTTTTTTCCAATCGTAATCGAAGCCCTGGCCGCGCAGGTAGTCGATCTCGGCCTGGCGCGACAACGAAAGTTCGCGCACAGGGGCGATGATCTCGATTTCGGGCGCGACCACACCGAAAACCAGATCGAAACGTATCTGGTCGTTGCCCGCGCCGGTGCTTCCGTGGGCGATGCAGCCGGCCCCGATCCGTTTGGCATACTCGGCGATGGCCAGCGCCTGGAACACGCGCTCCGAGCTGACGGAAAGCGGATAGGTATTCTGCCGCAGCACGTTGCCGAAGATCATGTAGCGTATCCCCTTGCGGTAGAATTCCTCCACCCGGTCGATATTCTCATGGGTCACGGCGCCCAATTCCAGCGCCCGCCTCCCTATCGCAGCCAACTCGTCACCGCTGAAACCGCCGGTGTTCACCAACGCCGTATGGACTTCCATTCCCCGTTCATTTTTAAGGTACCGGACGCAAAACGAGGTGTCCAGGCCTCCGCTGAAAGCCAGCAGCACTTTCTTATTTTTCATGGTTCGTCTTCTTTAATTTTCTGAGTAACGCATGGTTGTACAATTTTCCGGGGACGGGCAGGAACCGTTTGTTCCCGGCCGCGGCCTGCCTTGCGGGATCGAAAAGCATTCCCGTGCAAAGGCACATCCGCCGTTCGTTGCGTTGCAGGATGTCATAGTTGCGACACCCCGCGCACCCCAGCCAGAACTCGTCGTCGTCCGTCAGTTCAGAGAAGGTCACGGGCATGTAACCCAACTCCGAATTGAGCTTCATCACGGCCAGCCCGGTGGTGATGCTGAATATTTTGGCTTCGGGAAACAGCTTGCGCGACAAGTCGAACGTCGCCGCCTTGATCCTGCGGGCAAGCCCGGAATTGCGGCACTCGGAACTGACCACGAGTCCCGAATTGGCCACGAATTTCTGGTGCTGCCAGGTTTCGATGTAGCTGAACCCGACCAGCACGTCGCCACGCAGCGCGACGACGGCTTTGCCCTGCCTCATTTTATCGGCGATGTACTCGGGCGTACGCCGGGCGATGCCCGTACCGCGCTGCAGGGCCGATTCGTATATCAGTTGGCATACACGCTCCGCATACGCGACGTGTGCGGCGGTAGCCACGATCACTTTGATCTCCATTTTTTCGGAAAAAATGAAAAATTAACGATAGTAAGCCTGCGGCTTACATGACTAAACGGTATTTTCCTGGGATACGGGCAGGTACGAAGGTCCTGCCCCATGAATACAACAGACCCGCTTAGGGTCGTCGGGTGGAATATACGGAAACGGCAAAGCGCTCTGCGGAAAGGGATTCGCAGAGAAATGCAGAGAGGATATGGGTCGCTTTCGATTCCATCGTACCCTGCAAATATATGCATTTTATTTAAAATGCAACTTCCCGGGCAAAAAATATCTTTTACCCTGCGACCTTGGAATGGGGATCACCCGGAGGAACCGCAGGTTTTCCCGCGACAGGAGCGGGGGCGAAATCACTTACCGGGGATTGCGGGGTCAGCTCGCAAACTCTCCGTATGCCGGCAGGCGCCGGCGACCGCATCCCACACCCGGGTGCGTAGCGAAGAATCGACCAGTCCCCGGTTGGTCCGCGAGGGATTGACGCGGTTGCTCAGAAAGACCATGAACAGGTCTTTCGACGGGTCGATCCACATGATCGTGCCCGTGTAGCCCGTATGGCCGTAACCTCCGGCCAACGGGGTATCGCCCGTGCGGCGGTCGAAGCCCAGGGCACGCGGCGTGGCGGTGGTGAACAGCCGTACGGTGCGCTGCGAAAGAATGCGTACGCCGTCCAGGCACCCCTCGCCGAGCATCATGCGGCAGAACCGCGCCAGGTCGGCCGCATTCGAAAACACTCCGGCATTCCCACCCGCATTGTCGCTCACCGCGCCAATCTCGTCGTGCGTATAACCCCGCAGCAGGCCGCGCTGCATCAGCCGGTCGTCCTCCGTAGGAATAATATTACCCGAAGGCGTCCATTCCAAAGGGCGGTACCCCGTATGGTCCATGCCCATGCGCGCGTACAACGGCGTCACGAAATCGGGGAGCGACATCCCCGCCCGGCGTTCCACCACGAGCTTAAGCAGATGAAAATTCAGGTCGGAATAGAGGTATTTCCCCCGTCCGGAAGGCTTATACGCAGCCACGATGCGGTTTTCGATCAGGGTATCGACCGCCGGGTTCACGTAACAGCACTCCCCCGCCCTGCGGTAACCCTCGCGCGGGGCGAACACCACGAGCGACGTATCGGCGCAGGCCGTACCGCTGAGGTAGGTATGGAGGTCCACCGGCGTAGGATAAGCCGCGTTGCATGTATTGCTGGTGACGGGCATGCCGTCGGGATTGCGGAACAGTATGCTGTATAGCATGATATTGCCGATGCCGGAGGTGTGCATCAGCAGTTCGCGCACGGTGATCCGGGCAATAGCCGTGGATGCAAATTGCGGCAGGAGGTTACCTACCGTGGCTTCGAGATCGATGCGATCTTCGTCGTAGAGCTTCATCACAGCCAGCGTCGTGGCGACGATCTTCGTGCAGGAGGCGATATCGTACACGTTCTCCGGCGTGACTTTCGCCAGATGTTCGCTGTCCTGCCACCCGTAGCAAGCCTCGAACTGCACGCCGCGGCTGTCGCCCACGGCCAGCGACGCACCCGGATAGTATCCTGCGGCCAGTCCCGCACGCATCAGCGAATCGGCTTTCGCCAATGCCTGCGGCGGGGCCTTGCGGGCAAAACCCACGACCGGCAAAAGCAGCAATATAGAGGTGATCACCCTCATTTACCTCCGCCGCGGGATGATGCGCAGGTCCTGTATGGCCACAAAGTCGTCGCCGTTGCCCTCGGCCGACGACACGATGCGTAAGGCCAGGATCGGCGCGATGGGTTTCACCTGCGCCTTCCCGAATTTCAGTTCGCCGATCTTCTCGAAATAGACGCCGTCGCTGCTGATCTCCACGTCGCCCGCGGGGATGTGGAAGCGCGGCAGGTAGAGGTATCCGGTCTGCACGTCGATACTGGCACAGTCGAGAGGCTCATCGAATAGGAATACGATATGGTCGCCTTTCCGGCAGGTGCATGCCGTACGGCCATAGGAGGAAAAATTATAATCGGCGGCATTCGAGAGCGGCAGGCGCGGCGTATCGCCCATCGTGCTGCTCACCGTCACCTTCGGCTCGAGGTAGACCGACCGCTCGATACGGTAGCTCAACTGCGCCGGCAGCCTGTTTTCGTTACGTATATCGATCACGATATTCGCATCGCGGGTTTTCGGCGTCACATACACGCGAAGCATGTGAGCGCCGTTAACCTTTTGTGCGCTGCGTATGATATGGTAGGAAGTGTCGCGACCTTCGACCCGTATCGAGGCGATCTGCGCGTCGGGCTCCGTGGAGGCGATACGCAGGTACCAAAGCCCCTCGCGGTCCGGGCACGGGATCGTCATTCGCACCGTTTCCCCGGGCGCGGCCCCGTTACGCCACAGCAGCATCGCCGGCACCCTGACGCTGCGCTGCCCGTTGATCTCCATGAAAAACCGGTATTTTTCCAATTGGCTGTCGGAGATCGGGCAGCAATACGCCTCTTCCTTGCCGAGCCTGCGCCCGTCGACGGTATAATACAGTCCCGTGTAACGATAGCTCGTATTCGCGGCAATCTCGCCCGATCTGTAGGTCGCCTCCGGCGGGGGCACGCGGAATGCGATCCCCATACCCGACAGGCGGTCAACATGCTTGCCGTAGAGCCGGTCGTGGAAGCCGTCGCTGCTACGCAACGCAGGCTGGGTCCACGCCACCTCCGAAAGGGCGCAGATTCGCGGATAGCACTGGTAATCGAGGTATGCCTCGCCGCCGTTCGAAAGCAGCAGTTCGCTGAAGAACGTACCTTCCACACCCACGATGCACTCCATTTGCTGCGGAGAGAACCCCAGGGCCCCGAAATCGAGCGAGCAAATCCGGTGCGTGTCGTTGATCCCGGCCCAGGTGTGTCCCGGTTCCCAGGGCGACTGTTTCATGTCGAAATAGAAGTAGCTGCCCGGCATAAAGATCGTCCTGTATCCTTTTGCCGTAGCGTCCAGGGTGGTTTTCACGCTTCGCCAACCGCTGATCAGGGCCGTTTTCGACGCTTTGCCGCTCTCGGTCGCCTCGTCCCACATCACGGGCAAGCGCCCCATGTCAGCCAGGATTGCCGTAACACGCCCCAGAAAGTAGTCCAACACCGGGATCACGTCTTTGCCGTGCGCCTTCCTGCGGCATTCCAAACAATCGAGCCACTGGTCTTTTTCCACCTCATCACCGCCGATGTGGATATATTCCGACGGGAACAATGCGCATATTTCCTCAAGGACACACCTGATCATCACGTAATTTTCCTCGCGGCTGGCGCACCACACGTTGCGCTTGTCGTAATCGCCGGCCGAATTGTCGGGCTTGCCGTCGCAAAGGATTTCAGGATACACGGCCGCCGCGGCACGGGAGTGGCCGGGCAGGTCGATCTCGGGAATAATTTCAATGTTCCGCTCGGCGGCGTAAGCGACCACTTCGCGGATCTGGTCCTGGGTATAATATCCGCCGTAACGCTCCCACCACAGCCCGTAGGAGGGCTTCACAGGCTGGTCGTAACCGCGGTAGCCGCCCGTTTGGGCGAGCCATGGATAACTTTTGATCTCGATGCGCCACCCTTCGTCATCGGCCAGGTGCCAATGCAGCCGGTTGAGTTTATGGTAGGCCATATTGTCGATAAACCGCTTGACCTGCGGCACCTCCACGAACGTACGGGCCACATCGAGCATCTGCCCCCGGTAAGCGAACTGCGGCCAGTCGGAAATGTCCACACCTTCCAGGCGCATCTCATTGCCGCCCGGTCGTTTGGCGTATATGGTCGCAGGCATGAGTTGCAGCAGGGTCTGTATGCCATTGAACAATCCGCCGTAGTCGACGCCGGTCACTTCCACGCCGTTCCCGCTCACATGCAACACGTATCCTTCGGCAGGCATTCGTGCATGTTTCCGGTCGGGCCTGTACAGCAACGTGTCTATGCTTAACTTTATATAACTTCCGTAAGATTGTCCGTTATATGAAGTTATAACTTCAGTACTCGTACCGAACCAGGTATCGGTATATTGTTTAAGGTATGCGGCCAGGGTACGGCACTGCGCCGAACCGTCCACGACCAACCGGGTAGCCGCAGTCACGGTGAACGCCCCTTCCGTCGCCACTACATTGACCGGTTGGGGCACAAGGTCGGTGCGTCCGCGGGCCTGTACAAAAAGGACGGACACCGCTAAAGTAAAACTTAAACCCGAATGTATTAATATCCTTCTATTCATATAATAAGTAAGGCTTTCGCTGCACCATGAAGCGCTCCACATCCCCCTTCCACATCGTTCGGATCTCGTCATTGGAGCGGCCTTCGACGATCATCCTGCGGATATAACCCGCCCCCAACAGTTTTTCAAACATCGGCGTGAAGAACGGTTGGTCGCCGAGCTTTCCCCGCAGCACCCGGTAGCAGTCGATTACATATGTCAAATCGATCCCGTTGGCGATGACCGTTTCATTGCCGGGCAGGTTGCGCAAATCACGCCCATAGCACATCTGTCCCTCTAACGGAGGGGTTTTAGAACCCGCATTAGGCCGGGGTACAAATGTAAAATCGTGCCCCGGCACGCCTTTCAGTCCCGGATGGCCATAGACCTGGAACGGGAAAGCGGTGCCGCGCCCCATACTCGCCGCCGTGCCCTCGAAACAGCACAGCGAAGGATAAAGGTATACCGACCGCATATCGGGCAGATTGGGAGAGGGGGCGATCGGCAGGACATATTGCATTGAACGATAGTAATTTACACACTCTATCACCGTCAACAGACACTGTTTGTCGTCGCCGAGCCATCCTTCGCCGTTGATCATCCGGGCCAACTCGCCGAGGGTCATTCCATGCACCACCGGGATCGGATGCATGCCCACGAACGAGCGGTATTTTTCTTCGATAACGGGTCCGTCGGCATACATCCCGTTAGGGTTCGGGCGGTCGAGTACGATCATCGGAACACCCGTTTCGGCACACGTTTCCATCATCAGGTGCATCGAAGAAAGATAGGTATAATATCTTAATCCAACATCCTGTATATCAAATAGTACTACATCAAGCTTGCAGACATCTTCCTTCTTTGGTTTACGATTTGACCCATAGACAGATACCACATTTATGCCGGTTTCCGGATCGCGGTAACTTCCGACCTTCGCGCCGGCTTCGACGTTGCCCCTGAAACCATGTTCCGGGGCAAAGACTGTCCGCACGTCGATCCCCAGCGCCAGCAGCGTATCCACCAGATGCCGATCGCCCACCCTGCCCGTGTGATTGGTCAGTATCCCGACCTTTTTACCCGCGAGCAGGGGTAAATACACATCCGTGCGTTCGGCCCCGACAATGACCTGCGCGGATGAAGTGCCGCACGATATGAACAATAATAAGATTATGTATATCAGTCTATTCAACCGTAACGGATTTAGCGAGATTGCGCGGTTGGTCGACATCGCGGCCCTTATTGACCGCAATATAATAGGCCAACAGTTGCAGCGGGATCGACGAAAGGATGGGTACGAGGCACTCGACCGTTTTCGGGACATAAATGCAGTAGTCGGCGATGTCGCTTACGGTCTTATCCCCCTCGGTCACAATGGCGATGACGCGCCCGCGGCGGGCCTTGATCTCCTGGATATTGCTCACTGTCTTTTCGTATATGCTATCCGAGGTGGCGATCACCACCGTAGGCATCTCATTATCGATCAACGCAATGGGCCCGTGCTTCATTTCGGCCGCGGGATAGCCTTCGGCGTGGATATAGGATATTTCCTTGAGTTTCAACGCTCCTTCCAACGCCACGGGATAGTTGTAGCCGCGGCCCAGGTAGATGAAATTGTGGGCGTAGGTGAATATCTTAGACAATTCCCTGATTTGCGCATCGAGCCTGAGCACTTCTTCCAACGCGTCGGGCATCCGTTGCAGATGCTCGACCACCTCGCGGAAATCCGCCTCGGCGATCGTGCCTTTTTCGTGGGCCAGCGTGAGCGCCAGCATCGCAAGCACGGTAACCTGGCCGGTGAAAGCCTTCGTGGAGGCGACCCCGATTTCCGGCCCGACGTGGATATAAGCCCCTGAATCCGTGGCACGTGCAATCGAAGATCCGACCACGTTGCAAATACCGAAAATGAATGCGCCTTTCGATTTGGCAAGTTCCAGCGCGGCCAGCGTGTCGGCCGTTTCTCCCGACTGCGACACTGCGATGACGATATCGCTTTCACAGATCACCGGGTTACGGTAGCGGAATTCCGAGGCGTATTCCACCTCGACCGGGATGCGGCACAGGTCTTCGATGATGTGCTCGCCGATCAGCGCCGCGTGCCACGACGTGCCGCACGCCACGATGATAATGCGCCGCGCCGCCAGGAAGCGGGCCTTGTTATCGATCACCCCCGACAGCACTACGCTCGTACCGTCCACGCTCACGCGCCCGCGGATACAATCCATGATGGTCTTGGGCTGCTCGTAGATCTCCTTGAGCATGAAATGGGGAAAACCGCCCTTTTCGAGCTGGCTGATGCTCATGGCCAGCTGCTTGATGTCGAGTTTGCTCTCGACATTATCCAGGTTCACCACCTTCAGGGGCTTCTTCCGGTTCAGGATCGCCACTTCGCCGTCCTGGAGGTAGACCACACGGTCCGTATATTCGACGATCGGCGTGGCGTCCGATCCCAGGAAGAACTCCCCCTCCCCCAGCCCCACCACAAGCGGGCTGCTCTTGCGGGCGGCGATGATCTCATCCGGGTTATCCTTCTCGATAATGGCGATCGCATACGCCCCGATCACCTCCTGCAGGGCGAGTTGCACGGCCTCCACAAGCTGGCAATTGCCCTTGCTGCGGATATACTCGATCAGTTGCACGAGCACCTCGGTGTCGGTATTGCTGCGGAACGTGTAACCATGCTCCACCAGCGCTTCCTTGAGCACGGCGTAATTTTCGATGATGCCGTTATGGATAAGCGCGAGCTTCTCCGTTTCGGAATAATGCGGGTGGGCATTCACATCGTTAGGTTCGCCGTGGGTGGCCCAGCGCGTATGGGCGATGCCGATATGGCCGGTCACGTCCTTGCTTTGGACGAAGTTTTCCATATCGGCCACTTTGCCCTTGCTTTTATATACATTCAGATGCCCCTGCCCGTTCACCAACGCCACACCCGCACTGTCGTAACCACGGTATTCGAGCCGGTGAAGCCCTTTGACGAGAATGGGATAGGCATCCCTGCGACCTACGTATCCTACGATTCCGCACATAATTTCGTTCCAGTTTTTAATTCGCCAACAAATTTAGGCTTTTTTCGGGAAAATACTAACTTTGTCGGACTAACAAAGCGAAAACGAATGGAAGATATGCGTTTGGCGGCTTTCGGCCGGTTGCTCGACATCATGGACCGCCTGCGGGTGGAATGCCCGTGGGACCGCGAGCAGACGTTCGAATCGTTGCGCAACAATACGATCGAGGAAACCTACGAACTGGCGGACGCCATCGCCGACGGCGACCTGCAGGAGATCAGCAAAGAACTGGGCGACCTGCTGCTGCATGTGGTGTTCTACGCCAAAATAGGCAGCGAGCAGGACGCATTCGATATCACGGATGTCTGCAACCGCATCTGCGACAAACTCGTCTACCGCCACCCGCACGTGTTCGGGCAGGTCGAGGCGGAAACGGCCCGGAAAGTGAAATCGAACTGGGAGGACCTCAAGCAGGTCGAGGACAGGACGCGTAAAAGCGTGTTGCAGGGCGTACCGCAATCGCTTCCGGCGCTGGTGAAGGCCTACCGCATCGGAGAAAAAGCCGCTTCGGCGGGATTCGACTGGGAAAAACCTGCCGACGTATGGGAAAAAGTGCGCGAGGAAATCGCCGAAGTCGAACAGGAATTCACCGCGGAAACGGCCGACAAGGCCCGGCTCGAAGGCGAACTGGGCGACGTGATGTTCGCGCTGGTGAATGCTGCGCGGCTCTACGGCATCGACCCGGAGATGGCCCTGGAACGCTGCAACCGCAAGTTCATGCGCCGTTTCGGCTACCTGGAACAAGCGGCCCGCGACCAGGGGCGCACGTTACGCAGCATGACGCTGGCCGAGATGGAAGAAATCTGGCAACGATCGAAGGCTTACGATAAATAGAAAAACTGACGCGATTGCCCGAAGCAATCGCCACGTCCCGCGGCCGACGCAAAGCGGAACTTCGTTCCTCATTCCTGACGCCCGGCAAAATCCGCTTGCGTTTTTGCCCCCGCTTAATCGGAATGGCCGCATCGCCCCCGCAGCCGCGGGATGTTAAACCATAAATCCAGCAAATGCTATGGCAATAGTAAGGACATTGAACGGAATCACGCCTGAAACGGGCGAAAACACATTCCTGGCCGAAACGGCGGTGCTGATCGGCGACACGAAAATCGGACGCGATTGCAGCATATGGTACGGTGCGGTGCTGCGCGGCGACGTGAATTCGATCCGCATCGGCGACCGGGTGAACCTCCAGGACGGCGTGGTCGTCCACACGCTTTACGGGCGTTCGCAGACCGTCATCGGCAACGACGTGTCGGTGGGCCACAACGCGGTGATCCACGGTGCGCGGATCGAGGACAAATGCCTGATCGGCATCGGCTCGATC
>JAVBNK010000195.1:0-3786 GCA_031551595.1 Rikenellaceae bacterium
CTCGGCGAGGTCCGCTTCGAAGCGGACAAGATCACCGGCATCCGGGATCGGGAAGAAACGGCGACCATCGATACCAGGATCGGAAGTTCCCCACCGGTCCGGATATAAATCATTTACAAGAGCGCCCGGTCCCGTGCCAGGGCGCTCCTCACGCAACCTACGGCACACTTATTGTTACATCTGCAACAGGTAGGACAGCCATGCAGTGGACGGCGATTTGGTAATTCATAAAAAATTGCTACCTTGCACCCGATCGAACAACGATAAACCTCTAAAATTATTGCCTATCGACCGGATGTCTACTCAAACCTTAACAGGCAAAGAGTATGAACGTGAGAACATTAAGCGACCAGCAACTGCTTAATAATTTCTTTTCAGGCAATAAGGAAGCTATCTCGGACCTTATCGAGCGCCACCGCAAGCGCATCTGGGACTACATCCACATGATGGTCAAAGACCGTGATGCGGCGGATGATATTTTCCAGAATACGCTGATCAAAGTGATGAAATTCCTTTCCGAGGGTCGCTACGTCGAGTCCGGCAAATTCGTATCATGGGTGCTGCGCATCGCACACAACCAGGTGATCGACCACTTCCGCCACGCCAAACAACAGAACCTGCTTTCGGAGAAAGACGCCGGCTACGACATCCTCAACAGTATGCGGTTCGCCGATCCCACGGTCGAAGACCGGATCGTCGGCGACCAGATCGAACAGGACATACGCAAAATGATCGAATTCCTGCCCGAAGAACAGCGCGAGGTGGTCATGATGCGCTATTACAACAACATGAGTTTCAAGGATATCGCAGATAATACCGGCGTGAGTATCAACACCGCCCTCGGACGGATGCGCTACGCGCTGATCAACCTGCGGAAGATGATCCAGGAAAAACAGATAATTTTAAACTGACCGGCGCAATAAATCACCGCACCGGGCGTTATATGGATATACACAACATTAAGGGCCTATGGAAGATATCGACAAAGACGAGCTGGCTGAAGGCCAACCATCCTACTACGAAGACGACGACCTGCTCCACGAAGAGGTCATTCAGGGCGACCATACGCTGCTTTATCTGGATACCTACCTGCGTGAATTGATGCGCAAGTAAATGTGCGGCGGGGGTTTCCGTACGCCGCAACCATAGCACCCCTCCCATCAGCTCCCTCCGGGGCGTCCGTACAGACCGGCAAACACGGCATCCCTGCAGGATATTCCTGTCACCCTGTGTACAGGTCGCCGGACGGCAGTGTATCCGGCAAGCGACCGCAATAGCGTTGAATCCCCGTTCAGGCAAGGCGCTTCGGTAATCCGTCCATATCAGCATATTGCGCCAAAATGCCTTACCCCTGGCCCGCATTATCTGCTTTTTCAAAGCAGGCCTTAGTGCCGATACCCCCTACCCGCCCGTCACTTCCCTTCGGTCAGTGTTCCCACCCGGCCTTTCGGCCGACCCCGGGTACAAAGGGCGGGCCTGTGATCGGCCTTTCAGGCCGATCGCCCAAGGGTAATCCGGGATTTATTCCGAAGTCCCGATATGAATAAAGAACCCCGTAGCTTGCCGCAGGATATTGCAAGGGCGCAGTTGCTGCAGGCAACTGCCACACGGCTCGACGCTTCGCGTCACCCACGCAGCCGCGGGATGTGAACAACGGCAATGCCGCAACCGACGCTGCGGCGAGGGTGGAACCAGGTTTGCCTGAGGCGGGACCGCGGGGAGGAAACCCATAGCTATCACGGGTAGCCGGGGCGGCGGGGAATCGAACCCGCTAAAGAAATAAACACCCCCGCAGCAACCGACGCTGCGGGCGAGGGCAGAACCAGGTTTACCTGAGTTATGCCGGGCCGCGAGCAGGAAACCCATGGGCAGCATGGGTAACTGAAGCTACGGGGTATTAAAGTGCAGTTGCCGCTGGCAACCGCCAACCGATGCCAAGCCGGGCGCCATCAAACTGGTTTGAATGGCCGGGGCGCGAAACAGAGAAAGCCTGTAATGCAGGCTTACATCCCGCGGCTCGAAATCTCCGAGTTCGCCCCCGCGGAACGTGAATACAAAACGCCGTAAACTGCAGGAAATCGAACCCGCTAAAAATTAAACCGCCCGTGGCCCCGATCCCATCCTCCGCCGGCGGCCGACTTATTCGATAAATGAAAATATTATCTATTTTTGTTCCATGAACAGCCACATTCCATTGGCGGAGCGTTTGCGCCCGGCGTCGCTGGACGACTACATCGGACAGGCCCACCTCGTCGGGCCGGACGGTGTGTTCCGCCGTTTCCTGGAGTCGGGCAACGTCCCCTCGTTTATCCTTTGGGGGCCGCCGGGCGTGGGTAAGACCACCCTCGCGAAACTCGTCGCCACCGCCCTCGACCGCCAGTTCTATACCCTCTCGGCCATCAATTCGGGCGTCAAGGAGGTGCGCGAAGTGATCGACCTGGCCAAAAAACAACGCTTCTTCAACGCCGCCCCGCCCTTCTTGTTCATCGATGAGATCCACCGTGTCAATCAATCGCAGCAGGATTCGCTGCAGGGGGCGGTCGAGCAGGGCGTGGTGACGCTCCTCGGCGCCACGACCGAGAACCCCTCCTTCGAGGTCATCTCCCCGTTGCTGTCGCGCTGCCAGGTCTATGTGCTTCGGTCGCTGGATGAGCCGGAACTGCAAGTATTACTCGACCGTGCGGTCGAAAAAGATACCTACCTGCGCGAGCGGGGCGTGAAGATCGAACAGACCACGGCGCTGTTCCGTTTTTCGGGCGGCGACGCACGCACACTGCTCAACATCCTCGACATCATGGCAGGGGCCTCGGACGGCCCGCTGCTGATCGACGACCGGACCGTCACCGAGTGCCTCCAGCAGAACATCGCCCTTTACGACAAGGGCGGCGAGCAGCACTACGACGTAATCTCCGCCTTCATCAAGTCCGTGCGCGGCAGCGATCCCAATGCCGCCGTCTATTATTTGGCCCGTATGCTCGCGGGGGGAGAAGACCCCAAATTCATCGCCCGCCGCCTGGTGATCCTGGCCGCCGAAGACATCGGCCTGGCCAATCCCAACTGCCTGCTGATCGCCAACGCCTGCTTCGATACGGTGCATAAAATAGGAATGCCCGAAGGACGCATCCCGTTGGCGGAGGCCACCATATACCTGGCGACCAGCCCCAAAAGCAACTCGGCCTACATGGCGATCAATGCGGCCATGCAGCATGTCGAGCGCGACACGAACAACCGTCCCGTGCCCCTGCACATCCGCAACGCCCCGACCAAACTGATGAAGAACATCGGTTACGGCGCCGACTACAAGTATGCCCACGACTTCGCCGGCAACTTCACCGAGCAGGAATTCATGCCGGCCGGGCTCGAAGGCAAACGCTTCTACACCCCCGCCGACAACCCCCAGGAAGCCGCCATCGCACAACGTATCCACAACCTCTGGAAAGACAAATACTGAATCACATAACCCGTTGTGCATTCAGACGCACAACGGATTTTTATGTAAATACCTGACCACAAATCGTGTATTGGCATTTTGGCGTCGGATCGCAGCCGGCGGAGTGCGAATATCGAGCGATGGGCCGACAGATTCGCAAAGCAAAGCGGATAATCATCGCGATAGCCTACAGACAATAACCAACCCCGCAGCAACCGACGCTGCGAGCGAGGGCAGAGGTCGTTTGCGAACTATGCCGGGCCGTGAGGAGGAAACCCATGTGCAGCATGGGTAACAGAAACTACGGGGTACTCAAGGGCGCAGTTGCCTGCGGCAACTGCCAACCGACGCAAAGC
>JAVBNK010000180.1:0-4339 GCA_031551595.1 Rikenellaceae bacterium
TAAGGCGTGTGCTATTAATTCCCCGACCGACCCGCTATGTAAAACCAATCGGTTCCCATTTTGCAAGCAATGTTGGCATAGCCCTCCCCTGGTAGGGGGTGGGTTTGGGTGGGGTTGTCGGACACCCGTTGGCGGCTTGTCCACGCCGCCAACGGGTGTCCGACGAATTCAATCCAACTCGCCGGATCATATATATTACTGTGGTTCATAGCGTTTAAATTCATCAAACTTACGTTAATTAGGATGTATTGCGGAATGCCGCCGGCGGTGGGCGCATGCAAAGCCATCGGCGTAGCAAGGGCAGTCCGCCGCGTGGGGCGGCGGCAGACTGCCGGTTTTGCATGGCAAAACCGAAACGGCAGATTCAACCTTTCTTATGTACAAGATAGAATTCAAGCCTTTTCAAGTGTCATTTCGCAGTTCTCGCAATCGAACCCGAGGCGGTAGGCGTGCACGCCGTGGCGCAGGTACAGCGGGCCCTGCAGGGTATGTTTTCCGCGCAGGCACTGGCCGATCTCGCGGCGCAGGCAGTAGGGTGTGCGCATCACCTCGGCAGGGCCGAAGCCGTCGGCAAGGTCGTGGCCCGGGGCTATATCGGTCACGCCGTGGTCGCGGTAGAACGCTTCGGACAACGAGTTCGTAACGTTCCCGCACCCGCCGAGCGTGACGGCGGGATAAGGTGCGGCGCGGTCTTCCGTGCGCAGGTCGCGGGGCGGAGTTGTGGCGCATCGTTTTTCCCACAGTCCGGCCGTGGCCGCACGCCGCAGGGCGTTGAGCGCCGACACGGGGACGAACGGCACGGGGCTGCCCGTGAAATCGAATGCGGTGACCTCGAAAGGCGTGTCGCCGCATTTGGAAAGTTGTTCGCGCAGGGTGGCGAGCATGGCTCCGGGATTGCGTGCGGGTTCGGCGGCGACGCTGCCTGCGGCTGTATTTCCATCCCCGTCGCGCAGCGTAAGGCCCAACCCGTCGGACATGTCCACCGAAGCGGTTATGTCTATGATGCGGCGGGTACGCGAGGCGTCGAGGGCGGTATGGAAGCGGTGGTCGTGGTTGCGCAGGACCTCCGTGCCGGGACGCAGGCCGTCCATGCGGTTGGGAACGATGCGGCGGCCTTCGGCCCGGTTGACGCGGGTGCCGCGCAATTCGCCCGTGGCGTCGGTGAAGCATATCCCGTCGCCGGGCGCGAGCTGCACGCCGCCGTCGAGCGTGAAATGGTCGCGTCCGGCTTCGGTGATGCGTCCCACGGGATGGCCTACCGCTTTCGGGGTATCGAACGAGGCCGCGCCCGCGGCCTTGCCGCCCAAATAGTAAGCCGTAGACCCGCGCGAAAACGTGCGTGCGGGATCGGGCGTGAAATCCGGTGCGATACGCCCTGCGGAAGCCTTCCCGAAGCGGTTCCCGGCCGCCACGTCGATCACTCCCCGGTAGTAGGCCACTACGTTTTTGACGTAGGAAATATCCTTGAGCCTTCCTTCGATCTTGAATGACCGCACCCCCGCCTCCAGCAACGCCGGTATGTGTGCGGCGAGGTTCAGGTCGCGCAGCGAGAGCAGGTGGCGGCCTTTGATATGGACCGTACCCGCGCCGTCCACCAGGTCGTAGGTCATCCGGCAGGGCTGCGAGCATTCGCCGCGGTTGCCGCTGCGGGGGCCCATCGACCGGCTCATGTAGCATTGCCCGCTGTGCCCGACGCAGATCGCGCCGTGGACGAACGTTTCCACTCCGGTGCCCGGCACGGCGGCGCAGATCGTTCGAATCTGTTCCAGTGTCAGTCCGCGCTCCAGGATCAGGCGCGAAAACCCGCAACGGGCCAAAAACCGCGCCTTTTCGGGCGAGGTGATATGGGTCTGGGTCGATGCGTGGAACTCGACCCCTTCGATCCCCATGCGCAGGTAGGCCATGTCCTGCACGATCAGCGCGTCGACCCCCGCGGCCGCCAGGTCGCGTGCGATGCGCCCGGCCTGCGGCAGTTCATGCTCATACACAAGGGTGTTTAGCGTGGCGTAGACCCGCACCCCATAGCCGTGGGCATACCGCACCAGCCCGGCGATCCGGTCCACCGGATTGGCCGCCGCCACGCGTGCGCCGAAGCCCGGCCCGCCGATGTACAGCGCATCCGCGCCGTAATCCACCGCCGCACGCCCCGTATCGGCATCCCGTGCCGGGGCCAGCAATTCTGTCTTCAGCCTTTCCATCGGCGGCAAAGATAAGGATAATTTCCACTGCCGCGCATTGGATCGGCTTCGCCTGCGGCTTCGAATTCGTCCTCCGCGGGCGGCGGAGTGTTTTTGTATTCCGATAAAATGCGTATATTTGCGGGGTTATAACGGATGGATATGATGCGGACTGCGAGATATGCGACGGTTTTGACGGCTTTGTGCCTGGCTTTCGGGTGCGGCACCGACCGCGATATCGTGCCCGACCAGCGGACAGCCATCGAGAATTACCTGAATAGCAAGCAGATAACCGACTACACGATACAAGACGGGGTCTACCGGTTCGTGCCCAACGACGACCGCGAAACGTACGACACCGACCCGGCGGCGGCCCCCGGCGATTCGGTGTATTTCATGTTCGAAGAGTACGTTTTCACCTCGTCGGGCCCCGGCCAGTTGTGTTATACGAATAAATCTGCGATTATCGGGGCCGATACCGTAATAAATCCGCAGTTTTGGCCGTTAGACCCTTTAGGGGTACGCGTCGGCTCGACCGGGCTGATCGCGGGGCTGACCCGCGGGTTGCCCGGATGCCGCCAGGGCGATTCGGTGGTGATGCTGATCACGTCGGACCTGGCCTATGGCGACCATCCGATGGGCGTGGTGCAGCGCAACAAGACCATCATGATGATGCTCAATATATTGGAAGTGAAAAAATAAACCTGACAGATGAAAATACTACTGCGTACCACCCTGTTTGCCCTGTGCGCATCGCTGATCCTCTCTTCGTGCGCCGATCCGCACACCACCTCCTGGGAGGAGATCGAGCAGGCGTCCCTCGATACGTGGATGGCGGCCTATCACTCCGATGCCGTGCGGCAGGACAACGGGTTGTACACCCAGATGATCAATGCGGTCCCGGGGGCCGACAAGCCTAAAGCGGGCCAATGGGTCGAGATCCTTTTCACCGGATGGTCGATGCCCGACATGAAGGTCGGCATCCCGGGCAATCTGTTTGTTACGCGCGACAGCACCCTGGCCGCCCACGAAGGCTCGACGGGATATTACCATACGCATTATGCCCCCAAGAAACTCTACCTGTCGCTCGAAACGGGGCTGATCACCCCGGCGATGTACCAGACCATCCTGATGATGCGCAAAGGCGAACGATGGGGCTTCTACTCCACGTCGTACCTGATGTACGGCAGCATGGGATCGAGTTACGATTATGGGTACCAAGGGTATAACCCGCTGGGTGCCAGCGTACCGTGCTATATGGAGATCGAACTGGTGGACATCATCGACGACGTGCGTGCCGACGAGCAGCAGCAGGTGCAGGACTACGCGCTGACGCATCTGGGACTGGCGGCCGCCGATTCGCTCAAGCAATACTATTACCTGAAAACCGAGCCGCTCGATGCGGCAGCCGACTCGATCAAGGCAGACTCTACGGTCAAGTTCTATTACATCAAGCGTTTCCTGGACGGCACGATCTACGACTCGAACATCGACACGGTGATCCAGCGCGTGTTTAAAGGGTATAAATACACCCTGCCGACCGCCGCCATTTCGTACAAACCCTCGAATGGCACCCAAATGCCCGCCATTTACGATGCGGTGACCCACATGAAATACGATTCGTGGGGGCGGTTCGTCTTTACGTCGGATTACGCCTACGGCTACGCGGGACTGACCCCGTCGACGAGCGATTACAGCGCAGAGATCGACCCCTATACGCCGCTCTATTTCGAGATCTACGTAATGCCGTACGAGGAAGAAGAGGAGGACTAACGGCTGTCGGCGTATTATTGCGTTCACGGGCTTCCCTGGCGGAGGCCCGTTTTTTTATGAATACTAAGAGTTTGTCTAAAATTTATTCCCACAAAATCTTATGGCCCTTTTTTGCGCTTTCCACACCCGCCTCACTCGCCGTGGGACACCGCCACGCCTCCCTCGGCGGGCAAGGAAAATCATCAAAAAATTGACTCATAATCTTTTATATGAATAAAATTTAGACAAACTCTAAAACCCCACAGCAGCCGACGCTGCGAGCGAGGGCAGAGGTCGTTTGCGAACTATGCCGGGCCGTGAGGAGGAAACCCATGTGCAGCATGGGTAACAGAAACTACGGGGTACTCAAGGGCGCAGTTGCCTGCGGCAACTGCCAACCGACGCAAAGC
>JAVBNK010000123.1:0-10836 GCA_031551595.1 Rikenellaceae bacterium
CCGCGACTGCATGGGGCAATCGCCATCTCCCGCGGGAGATAGTGGGCAGGATCGCCGCAACCGACGTTGCGGGCGAGCGCAGAGGTCGCTTGCGAACTATGCCGGGCCTCAAACAGGAAATTCATGCGATGCATGGGCAACCAAAGCGAGGGGAAATTTTACTCTAAGAATTTAAACGACGCAACTGCAGGGCAGTTGCCATTTCCTGCGGCGCGAGTTGCAGGCTTAAAACAATCGGAATAACCTTTTCAGGCTTGCCTTTAAGACGTTGGCTTGCCAAAAATCCGGCAGCCATCCGGCGCGGAGGGCCGCGCTCCACAACCTTCGGCACCCGCCTGCCTTCGCCGGCTGCGGGTGCGGACACGGTCAGCCTGAACGGGATAGTTACGAGAATAATTAACGTGAGTCCGATGAATTTAAACCCTGTCCATATTACTGTATATGACACGTTTATGCGTTTGTTTAAACTCATCGAACTCCGTTAAGCAAATGCCGCCGGCATTTGCAAGGCCCGACCACCTCACCCGACCCTCTCCTGACCGCAGGAGAGGGCTATGCAAACCGCACAAGCACTGTTTGCTCAAAGGCAAATATTTGTAAAACAAATATTTAAAGTTCGACGAATTCGTCGAACTCACGTTAATTACATGGAAAGATGAAACAGCTCCCGTTGTTCCTGTTTTTGGGCGCCTGCCTGGGCGCATCGGCGCAACCGTCGGCGCAACCCACCGCCGGCAAAGCCCCCGCACGCACGGAATTCATCAGCTACAGCCTGCGCGACGCGGCCGAAGCCGGCAAACGTTCCGGCTCGCCGTTCTACCTGCCGCTCAAGCTCACGAAAACAGACGCGACAGCGGCTTCCGCAGCCTATGCCGTCACGGTCGACATCCCGATGGCATGGCGCGAACGCGACGTATTCCTTCACGTCGAGGGCGCATGGTCGTGCCTGACGCTCTACGTGAACGACCGCATCGCCGGGTACGCCGAGGATAGCAAAACGCCTTCGGAATTCCTGCTGTCGCCCTTGCTGACCGAAGGCCCGAACAGGATCACTCTCAAAGTGGGCGCACACAGCGGCGGCGCGCAGCTGGAAGCAGGCCACACGAGCCCCGACGCCCCTGCCTCGATCGGCGGGGCGTTCATCTACTCGCAGCCCCGCACCCGGGTCGAAGATTTCACGGTACACGCCATTCCGTGGGGCGGCGGGAATCCGTCGGGACGGTTCAAAATCGAAATCGCGCTGTCGAACAGCTATAACTACGACGAGGATATCTCCATCGGCTACGACATTTATTCGCCCCAGGGGGTGCTGCAGTATTACGACAAGCGGCCCATGACCCTGCCCGGCAACGGCCGCGACACGATCCGCTTCGAGGCGGAGATCTACAAAGCCTCGCAAAATTTCTGGTCGCCCGCAAAACCGGCCCTCTACCGCTGCATGATCATCGTGTGGAAAGGGTCGCGCATCATCGAATACATCCCCTTCAAGGCGGGTTTCTCGAAAGAATCCTTCGCAGATAACCTGGCCGTCATCCGCGACACGCCGGCCGCCAGAACCGCCGTGTACAACGTGGCCCCCGGCGCCGCCGAAGCCGCGGTGAAAACCCAGCTCGCGGCCCTCAAAAAGAAAGGCGTCACGCTCCTCACCCCCGGCTACCCGCAGCCTTACTGGTTCTACGACCTGTGCGACGCGATGGGATTTTGGGTGCTCGACCAGGCCAATATCAACGCTCCGACGGGGCGTGCGGACCGCCGTGTGGGAGGTACGCCGTCGAACGACCCGCGCTTCGCGGACGCTTATCTCGAGCGCCAGCAGTATATGTTCTCGCGTGTGAAAAACCATCCCTGCATCGCGGGCTGGTCGATGGGCGGAAACTCCGGCAACGGCTACTGCATGTACAAAAGCTACCGGCTGCTCAAATCGCTCGAACCGTGGCGCCCGGTGGTCTACCGCGACGCGCAGGGCGAGTGGAACACCGACCTGTAGCCGCACGATGGTGATCGACCTGATCGTGGTCGGCAAAACCGACTTGGCGGAGGTGGCTGCGCTCGTGGAGATGTACCGCAGGCGCATTAACCGCTACGTGAAATTCAGCATCGTCACCCTGCCCGATCCCAGGCGCAGCGCCAAGATCCCCGAAGCCGCCCAGAAACGCGAGGAAGGCGCAGCCATCCTGCGGCTGGCCGCGCCGCAGGACTATGTGGTGCTGCTGGACGAAGGGGGCGCACAGTACGGTTCGGTCGAATTCGCCGCATGGCTCGAAAAGCGGCTCTCCTCGGGCGGGAAACGGCTCGTGTTCGTGATCGGAGGCCCGTACGGCTTCTCCGACGAGGTGCGTGCACGGGCGGATGCGTCCATAAGTCTTTCGCGGATGACTTTTTCCCACCAGATCGTACGCTCGATCTTCGCCGAGCAACTCTACCGCGCGTTCACCATCCTTAATCACGAACCCTATCATCACGTATAGAGCCCGCCGGAATACCGGGACGACGAGAATGATCGTCGTTTCCCATATTCAGGACTTCTGCCAGACGGCCGCCCTTAGAGAACCCGCGCCCGGAAATCCCGAAGGCCGCAGGCGTTAAGAAACGGCAAGCCCGGACCTTTCTCACTACTTTTTGTGTCAACGAAGGCAGGGGCGGATGTATTCGGACTATGCCGGGTGACGACAAAAAATCATGACCGGAGGAAGTAATCCCGACAAAAAAGAGCTCGGCCCGAGAAATAAATTGGTAAAAACAGGGGTTAATTTATTTGCGTTGCTTTGCGATTTTTCACACAATTTTTGGTGGCAAAAAGTGCCAAAAACCACTCTTGACGGATTTCAGGTCACCCGCTATCGACTTTTCGGAGAGTACAGGCAAAAAATTCTACTACGCCATGCCTCATTCCGGTTTCCGCCCTTTACCCTCTCTGAAAAATCAGGTGGATTCCGGCCAAAATCCCAGGCGAGGCGGAGCGATGCCGCTTCTCAGCGGTGCGGTGCGGTTCGCTGCGCGCACGTCTATTTTATCCGGCTCAGTTTGTCTATAAAATACCAACCCTCATGTATACCAACTATTTCTCGGACTGATCCCCAAAAGCAGGTTGCCATCGGGCGAAAAAGACTGAGAGTTTGTCTAAAATTTATTCCCACAAAATCTTATGGCCCTTTTTTGCGCTTTCCTCACCCGCCTCACTCGCCGTGGGACACCGCCACGCCTCCCTCGGCGGGCGATGAAAATCATCAAAAAATTGACTCATAATCTTATATATGAATAAAATTTAGACAAACTCTGACTGAAAGATCAACATTTAGCCGCATACCGGATAAAAAAACAGGAAGGCGTCTCCCGACGGCTTCCTGGTGCGGGGGAGCAGATCCCCCATAACTACTAACCCAAACTTAAATAAATGAAGAAACCTTTACTCTGTCTGTATATCTGTTTATATTATACACTGTTATCTTTGTTTTCCTATACTTAATCAATTACCGTGCCAAAATTCCGGCTGTATAATATTTCCTATCGCGCTTTCTTCCCCAAACTATTGCAAACGGCGTGCCATAAACCTTGCTTGCGGATCACATATTATTTGGCTACCTTTACCCGTTTATTTTCCAATAGCTCCAAATCATGCTGAAACGTACATATTTTTACGCCCTGCTGTGGCTGCTCCCCGCCGCAGCAGCCGCCCAGGCGCCGCTGCTCAACGCCACCACGCAGGACTCCTTCTCGATGGTGGTCGTGCCCCGCGTGCCCGCCGCGCTGGAATTCGCCGGCGAGCGCGTGCCGCTCGAATACTTCGACATCCGGGAAAGCCTCGAACGCGAACTGCTCGCCACCGTCTACATGCATTCACGCACGATGCTCTCGCTGCTCAACACCACACGCTGGTTCCCGGTGATCGAACCGATCCTCGCACGAAACGGCATCCCGGCCGACTTCAAATACCTCTGCATGGCCGAGAGCGGACTGAATCCCAACATCGCCTCGGGCGCCGGGGCCGCAGGGCTGTGGCAACTGATGCCCCCGATGGCCAAAAGCGCCGGACTGCAGGTGGGCGACCAGATCGACGAACGCTACCACATCGAGAAAGCCACCCAGGCGGCGTGCGACTACCTGCGCGACGCCTACCAACGCTTCGGGTCGTGGACGATGGCCGCCGCAGCCTACAACCTGGGGAACGCCGGACTGGCCAGGCGTGCCGAGAAACAACAACTCACCAACTATTACGACCTGTTCCTCCCGGAGGAAACGCTGCGCTACATGCACCGCATCCTGGCCTGGAAACTGGTGGCCGAAAACCCCGCGCAATACGGTTTCATCATTTCGAAGGAATGCTACCACAAGCCTTACGGCCATTACCGCGAGGTGACGGTGGACGATGCGAAGATCGACTGGCCCGCCGTGGCCGCCAAGCATGGCACCACCTACAAGCAGATGCGCGAGCTGAACCCGTGGATACGCGACTACGATTGCGCGAACCCCTCGCGGCGAGGCTACAGCGTGCTCATGCCCGGGCGCAGGTTCAGGGAATAGTTTCCGAATTCATAACCCGGATCTTCCGCCCGGGACCGCTTCGCTGTCCGGGAGCGGCGGGCGGAAAATGATTCATATACAGCAACCCAAAATATGAAACAAGACAAGATCATCATATCCGGCGCGAGGGTGCACAACCTGAAGAACGTCGACCTGGAGATCCCGCGCGACCGGCTGGTCGTCGTCACGGGGCTGTCCGGGTCGGGCAAATCGTCGCTGGCCTTCGACACCATCTACGCCGAGGGGCAGCGCCGCTACATGGAAACGCTGTCGGCCTACGCACGGCAGTTCGTGGGCACGATGGAGCGCCCGGACGTGGACCAGATCACCGGCCTGAGCCCCGTGGTGGCCATCGAGCAGAAAACCACCAATAAAAACCCCCGCTCGACGGTCGGCACCGTCACCGAGATCAACGACTACCTGCGCCTGCTCTACGCCCGCGCGTCGAGGGCCTATTCGCCCGTCACCAGCGAGGAGATGGTCCATTACAGCGACGACCAGATCCTCTCGCTGATCCTGGCGAGCTACCCCGGCCGTAAGATCGCCCTGCTGGCGCCCGTGGTGCAGGGGCGCAAGGGCCACTACCGCGAGCTGTTCGCCTCGTTCATGAAGAAGGGATTCCTTTATGCCCGTGTGGATGGGAAGATCATCGAGCTGGAGGCGGGAATGAAGTTAGACCGCTACAAAACCCACCATATCGACCTGGTGATCGACCGCATCGTGGTCGGCGAAGAAGCCCGCGAAAGGCTGCTGAAGAGCCTGCGCGAGGCGTTGCGGCAGGGCAAGGGCACCATGGCGCTGCACGACTACGACACGGGCGGGTCGCGCTACTATTCGCGCCACCTGATGTGTCCCACCAGCGGCGTATCGTTCGCCGACCCGGCGCCTTACACCTTGTCCTTCAACTCGCCGCAGGGCGCATGTCCCCATTGCAGCGGACTGGGCGACGAAGCGGTGTTCGATATCGCCAAGATCATCCCCGACATGCGCCGCTCGATCCGCGAAGGCGGCATCGAACCCCTGGGCAAGCACCGCAACAACCTGCTGTTCGCGCTGATGGAAGCCCTCGGGCGGCAATACGACTTCACGCTGGACGACCCGATCGAAAGCCTTTCGGACGAGGCGCTGAGCGCGATCCTTTACGGCGAGCCCGACCCCATGCGTATCGACATGCAGCAGTTCAACCCCGCGGCCAACACCCAGATGGTGTCGTGGGACGGCCTGGCCGAATGGATCGACCGCTCGGAGGACGACGCGCACGGCGAGAAATGGCGCGGGCAGTTCCTCGTCCGGCGCACGTGCGCCGTCTGCGGCGGTTCGCGGCTCAAAGCCGAAGCGTTGCAATTCCGTATCGCGGGGGTGAATATCGCCGAAGTGTAGGCCTTGAGCATCGAGCAGTTCGCGGAATGGATCGCCGGCGTCGAGGCCCTGATGAGCGAGAAAGAGCGCATCATCGCCCGCGAGATCATCAAGGAAATCCGCGAAAGGCTCCAATTCCTGATGGATGTGGGGCTGGGCTACCTGTCGCTGGGGCGTGCGTCGCGCTCGCTGTCGGGCGGCGAAAGCCAGCGCATCCGCCTGGCCACCCAGATCGGTTCGAAACTGGTCAACGTTTTATATATCCTCGACGAACCGAGCATCGGCCTCCACCAAAGGGACAACCGCAAGCTGATCGCAAGCCTGAAGGAGCTGCGCGACGCGGGCAACTCGGTGATCGTGGTGGAACATGACGAAGAGATGATCCGCAGCGCCGATTTCGTGGTGGACGTGGGCCCGCTGGCCGGGCGGCGCGGAGGCCATATCGTCGCTGCGGGCGGACTGGAGGCCATCATGGCCTCGGACGGTATCACGGCCGACTACCTCTCCGGGCGACGGCAGATCGAGGTTCCGAAGACCCGCCGCAAAGGCAGCGGACGGAGCCTGCGCGTCGTGGGCGCACGCGGGAACAACCTCAAAAACGTGACCGTCGATTTCCCCCTGGGGATGATGGTGTGCGTGACGGGCGTGAGCGGCAGCGGCAAGTCGACGCTCGTGAACGACACGCTGCGGCCCGTGCTCTCGCAGCACCTCTACCGCTCCTACGACCAACCTTTGGACCACGATACGGTCGAAGGCATCGAACATGTGGACAAGTTGGTGGTCGTCGACCAATCGCCCATCGGGCGCACCCCGCGAAGCAATCCCGCCACCTACTCCAACGTGTTCGCGGATATCCGGAAACTGTTCGAGGCCACGCCCGACGCCCAGGTGCGCGGGTTCAAGGCCGGGCGGTTCTCTTTTAATGTCAAGGGCGGACGCTGCGAGGAGTGCCGCGGTGCGGGCGTGCAGACCATCGAGATGAACTTCCTGCCGGACGTTTACGTGCGGTGCAAGGTGTGCGGCGGCAACCGCTACAACCGCGAAACCCTCACCGTAAAATACAAAGGCCAGAGCATCAACGACGTGCTGAACATGACGGTGAACCGTGCAGTCGAATTTTTCGAGAATATCCCGTCCATATATACGAAACTGAAAGCCATCCAGGACGTCGGGCTCGGCTACCTGACCCTCGGCCAGCCCTGCACCACCCTTTCCGGCGGAGAAAGCCAGCGCATCAAACTATCGGCCGAACTGGCGCGCCGCGACACGGGCAACACGTTATATATATTGGACGAACCCACCACGGGCCTCCATTTCGAAGACGTGCGCCAACTGCTGGAGGTGATCGGCAAGCTGGTCGACCGGGGCAACAGCGTCATCGTGATCGAGCATAACCTCGACGTGATCAAAGTGGCCGACCACCTGGTCGACATCGGCCCCGAAGGCGGCCAGGCCGGCGGACGCATCGTCGCCCAGGGCACCCCGGAACAGGTGGCCGCCGCCGAAGGCAGCTACACCGGCGAATGCCTCCATGCGCTCCGGGAATTTATGGCCTGACCCCCACGGGATTCAAAACATGATTCCGTGCCCGGCTTACTCCGGCACGGGGTAGCCCGACTGCAGGTTCAGCCTTATGCCGTAGACCAGGAACAGGATGCCGACGGCAAGGCACACGATAAGGATGGCGCGCGCCATCCTTTTTTCCATTCCGTATCCGGAGGAAGGCATAGGCTCGTTGCAACTGCCGCAACGCCAATCGCTGTTTCCGCATTTCGGGCACTTCCCCGAAGGGTCCGGTGATTTCATTTCAATGGGTTTTAGGTTCAATGTACCGCCTCGCCCGTCGCCCGTATGAAGAGGGCGTGGGCCCGCTTACCGGCAGAGAGGTACGACCAAGCACCTTATGCCCCAGATAAACAAAGCCCACGCCACGCGTGAGCGTAAGCTTATCGTCTCGATGGGGCGGCTGAAATTTGGTCGTTTTCTCTGCCTTGGACAATAGCTGACGCTATACTAACATTTCGTGCAAAGCTATGAAATTTCAAACAATTATCAAAAACGCGAACTCCGGGGTAAGGTGTTTTATATTGCATCATGTTTTTCAACGTTTCAGTATAAATTCCCTATCCGGATACCACGTTAACGACTCATTCGAAAGCCGCTCCCGTGCAGACAACCCTGCCCTTCCAAGGGCAGGCCAGTGGCCTGCAGGCGACCGGCACGAAGGCGACCATGCGCTTAAACAAGGTTTCCGTTATGAAAAGATCCCGCCCCCGTGTCCGGGGGCGGGACACAATCATGCCGAACGCGGCATCGCATATACAGAATATCAGTGGAACTGCGTGTTGAAGCCCACGAATACCTGCACTTTAGGTTGGCCGGCGCCCCATGAATAGACCGAATACTGCGGTTCCATGAAGACATTGAATATCTTGCCGCCCGATTTGAAGGCCTTGCCGATACCCAGGCCGATGGGGACGTTATACTGGCCGTTCTCAAGGTTGAAACTCCAGATGCCGGTACTGCGCAGGTAGGTACCCCCGCCGATCTGCCACATGGCGAAGATCTGCGGCGTGAGCAGGTTCACGTCGGGTTTGTCGTCCTTGCCCGCCACGGACATCTGCCACGTCAGCAGCGTACCCATCTGTATCACGGGATTGCCCTTGAAGAAGGCGATGGCCGACACGCCCACCTGCCATTTGCCGCTGCCCAGGTCGTTGGTGGCGGTGGGGAACGTGGCCGCAGGGCCTATCCCCAGGTCGGTACCCGGATTGCGCATCCTGAATTTATAGATCAGGAACATATTGGCGTCGTAAAGCCCCGACTGCGGACCCTCGCCCGGCAGCGACACCGTCATCACGGGCAGGGACGCACGCAGGATGAAATTGCCGAAAGGCTGGGCGTAACGTAACCACGTGAGGTTGGTCGTGGCGTCCGGAATGCCGTAAAGCGACGAAGTGTAATAGTTGTGCAGGTTGAGCGATTTCACGCTGGCCAGGGGGTTATTGGCCTGCCTGAGCGCCTCGGCCTCAGCCTCGGCCGCCGACTGCGCCGAAGCGACGACGGAGCCGCACATCAAAACGACCGCCAACAAAATCCGCAATGTAATTTTCCGATTCATATTCACTATTTTATATTGTTCATCATACTCCCATGCAATTTTTTTGCCAAAGTATTTCCCTGCATCCGGGGGGGGGCAGGATGAGTCCTGTGCGGCTCAGGCCATTGCCCTGAGCCGGCGGAGGAAAAAATCGGGCCGCAGGCGACATTCCACGATGCGTTGCATATCCCGGAGCAAAACAGTATCTTTGTTGGAAGTTTGCCTGAATTCCCGATGGGGAATATTATACGTATGGCTTTCCAGGTATTTTGCCGGGAGAACCGAGGAGCACGGCCCGGCTTATATGACGGAATTTTGCAGGCAAAACGATGAAAATGAACCGTAAAGGTCGAATATCGGAACTTTCCGGACAAACCCGGAATACGCGCGGAAATCTCTAACTTAAAAAATATCCGATGAAACGTATCAAACTCCTGCTGCTAATGGTCCTGACGGCCGGCGTCGCAGGCGCGCAACCGCAGTGGCTGCGCTATCCGGCCATCTCGCCCGACGGCAAAACGATCGCTTTCTCCTTCAAAGGCGACCTGTACACCGTGCCCGCCGACGGCGGGCAGGCCCACCGGCTGACTATGCACGAGGCCTACGATTACATGCCCGTCTGGTCGCCCGACGGCAAAAGCATCGCCTTCGCCTCGAACCGCTTCGGCGGCTTCGACATCTTCATCGTGCCCGCCGCGGGAGGCGCCGCCTCGCGCATCACCACCTGGTCGGGCAGCGAATCGCCCTACACCTTCACCAACGACGGCAAATACATCCTTTTCGGCGCCAGGATCCAGGCCCCGGCCGCCAGCGCCATGTTTCCCCACGGGGCGATGAGCGAGCTGTACCGCGTGCCCGCTACGGGCGGACGCGTGGAGCAGGTCCTTGCCGTGCCGGCCGAGAACGTGCGCTTCACCCGCGACGGGGGCAGCTTCATCTACCAGGACCGCAAAGGAGGCGAAAACCGCTTCCGCAAGCATCACACCTCGTCCGTGACCCGCGACATCCGGATGTACGACATCAAGGCGGACAAATACACCCCGCTGGTCACCACCCCGGGCGACGACATCGACCCGGCGCTCTCGCCCGACGGGCAGACCGTCTATTTCCTGAGCGAACGGGACGGCAATTTCAACGTGTGCAGCTTCCCGCTCGCGAACCCTTCGCAGGTCAAACAACTCACCTCGCTCAGAACCCATCCGGTGCGCTTCCTGACCATCTCGCAGGGCGGCGTGCTCTGCTTCGGCTATGACGGCGAACTCTACACGATGGTTCCCGGAAGCCAGCCCCGCAAAGTGAAGGTGGCGATCACCGGCGAAGAGCAAGCCAACGACATCGCCACCCTCAGCAACAGCCGCCTTTCGGGCGAGGCCGTGTCCAACGACGGCAAGCAGGTGGCCGTGGCGATGCGCGGCGACATCTACGTCACCTCGGTCGATTACAACTACACTAAACGCATCACCGACACTCCCCAGCAGGACGCCGACCCGCATTTTTCGCCCGACGGCCGCACGCTGGCCTACGCCTCGGAGCGCGACGGGGTGTGGAATATCTACACCGCGAAGATCGAACGCAGCGAAGAGCCCTATTTCTTCAGCGCCACCCTGGTCGACGAAAAGCCGCTGTTCAAGCCCTCGAAAACCGAGCGTATGCTGCCCCGCTTCTCGCCCGACGGCAAAGAGGTGGCCTACGTCGAGGACCGCGACCGGCTGATGGTCTATACCCTGGATACGAAAAAAACGCGCCAGGTGACCGACGGCTCGACCCAATTCGGCACCGACGGGGGGATCGATTACGAGTGGTCGCCCGACGGCAAATGGTTCACCCTCGCGTATGTGCCCAACCGCCACGACCCC
>JAVBNK010000079.1:0-13480 GCA_031551595.1 Rikenellaceae bacterium
TTCCTCGTCGTACCGCAGCAGGGGCACGCCGTAGGCTTTGCCGCGGAGTTTGGACGCATAATGGGTTTGCGCCCCGTAGTAAGTTTGGCTGTTTGTGCCGCCCGTTCCGTATGACAGCGTGGCGCTGGCGCGGAATGCATCCGAGAAACGGTAGCCCATCTGGGCTGTCAACCGGAAATCGTTCCCGGAGATATCATAGGAAGAATGGTCGCGTTCGTTCAGAATGTTGAAGGGCAGAAACTCCGAGGATACGCCGTCCTCACTCTCCTTGAAAAAGAGATCGTAATAGTTGTACCCGCCCGTTTCGGCGAATGCCGGCACGGAGCGGGAGGTATTCTGGGCGTAAGAGGCCAGGCCTATTCCCGAGGGGGAGTGTTTGTCGTCGGAAATGCTGCCGTTCAGCGAAATCATCATGTTGAAGCGGTCCTTGATCTGGGTGGAGATCTTCAGGTTGGTCGTATAACGGTCTGAGGATTCGCCGCGGAGCACACCCTGGGTGTTGTTGTAGCCCATAGAGGCATAATAGGTGACTCCCAGGCTACCGCCCGAAACACTGAGCGTGTGGCCCTGCGAGAAGGCATTGCGGTAGATCAGGTCGAGCCAGTCGGTGTTCACCGTTTCGAAGCGTGACACCTGGCGCTGGAACTCGGCGAAGTCAATGCGTCCGTTTGCGTAATCGAGCCAGGCTTGTTCGTATCCGTAAAACGTGCTCAGGCCGTTTGGATAGGCGAATCCCTTTTCGATGATTTCGCGCGAATAATCCACGCGCTCGAGCGAGTTCATCACACTCACGCTGTTGTTGGAGTAGCGCTCGCGCAGGGAAAGGCTTCCTGTAAATCCGTAGTTGACCTGCGGAGCGCCGGTCCTGCCGCGTTTGGTGGTGATCACGATCACTCCGTTGGCCGCCCGGATACCGTAGAGGGCGGTGGCAGAGGCATCCTTGAGTACGTCGATCTGCTGTATGTCATTGGGGTTGAGGCCTGAAATGGCGTTGCCGATCAGGTTGACCGCATCCAGGTCATTGATTACGTCCGCCTTCAGGGGAACGGGATCGTACACGGGAATACCGTCTACGACCCAGAGGGGTTCCTGGCTGCCCAGGATGGTGGACGCACCGCGGATACGGAGTTTCGGGGTGGCATTGACCTGGCCGCCGCCGGACATATAGATCATGCCCGGAACCTTGCCTTCGAGCATCTTGTCGATTGTGGTGACGCCGGGGATCTCGATATCTTCGTATTTGAGCGTGGTAACGGCGCCGGTCATTTTGTTGCGCTCTGTGGGAACGATGCCCTGAACGACCACCTTCTCTATTTCATTTTTCTGGTCGAACATGGTGACGTTGACGGTTTCCTGGCCGTGGTAGGTCACGGTTTCGGGCGTTTTACCTACAAAAGAGAAGGAAATGACCGCGTTCTTGGCCACATTGGGAGGCACGGATATCCGGTACTTACCGTCGGCATCGGTTATCGCCCACGCCCTCGCTCCCTGGATGAGCACACTCACGCCTACGAGGGGTTTGTTTTGGTTGTCGTAAACCGTACCGGAAACGATCCTTGTCGGTTGTATCGCGATTTTCCTGAGCACGAGCTGGTTGTTCTCGTACATATAGGTTATTCCCGTGCCTGCGAGGACGGTCGACATGATTTCGTTGAAGGTCTTCTGCTCAAGGTTTACGGTGATGTTCTTCACTCTTTCGACATCCTCCGAAGAGTACACGAATGCGATGCCTGTTTTGGCCTTCAGCAGGTCCATGACCTGGATCAACGTGGCATTATGCACGTTCAGGTCATATTTCTTGGCGTTTGCCTGGGCATGGGCGGAGGTGAATATGTTTCCTCCCGGGAGTACGGCCAGCAGGCAGAGGACCGCAGTGATCCGCGCGCATGCCGATCCGAATTCCGGGCGAATGTGTGAAACGAAACATTCTAATCCTTTTTTCATGGTATTTGTTGGCTTCTTTATTAGACATTGGGGATATCGCCGTCCGGTTCCGGACACGGCGGGACTGCTGAAAGTCACCGCCCCGATTTCACGGAGTATGGCTCGGGCGATAGATTTAAACTGCCGTCCGGATTTAGGGAAGTACGGTGATATAACCTAAAAAAGCCCTCGTCGCATCAGTCGCATTTGCAATCTGGATGGTGTAGCGCATTTTGTTCGCGCTGGGGCCATAGGTGGTGTATCCCTGGTTTGGAACCGGAGCCGCAGACAATGCGTCGCCTTTCACATCTCCGAACCAGGGGATGGTGTACCCGTCGTCGAACAGGAACCTGAAACGGATTTCCATACCCGCTCCGGTCGGCCTGTTCGCGACATCGGTTATATTTCCCGTCGTGGACGTCTTGGTATTGTAGAATCCTTCCTGCAGCGTGACTCCGCTGCCGTCCTGTACCGGCACCTTAACCGTTGCCGAGTACTGGTTCCCGTCCAGGGAAGTCAGTTCCATAAGGCAGGCGACGGCATCCATGTCGGAGTATGTCTCGCGCGGAATGTCGGCATGTTCGCAGGTTTGCTGCATCAAAGTTACCAACAACGGAAGATTCGCGTACACGTTGCCGACGCTATACCAGGGATCCTTGTACGCGAACGCGAATTTCACGTTCGCCGAGGCGGTGAATTTGATATCGACGAGCAGGGTGTCCGGAATGAATTGCACCGGTACCGACGTCCAGTTCTCTCCCTGTTTGCGGACGTTGACCTCGCTGATCGTAACGATGGGGGCCGAAGACAGTTTATAATACGTTTTGTCCCTATTGCCTTTGTTGAACACCTGCATCTCGCCGAGCCATGCGGCCTGGAGCGACGTCAGTTTGAACTCTGAACTGAAAAGGTTGTAGATATTCCGGTGGATATACGTGTGATACGGGGCTTGCTCCGCAGGCGTATAAGACGAATACAGAGTCGGGTCCGGGTTGTCAATTATCGGACCGATGAATTCCACTTTCGTGTAATCAGGATGCGAAGTAAAGAAACATCTGCCTCCCATCAGGCCCAGCGAGAGGTATTTGGATGAAATCTGGTCGTGGGTATAAACCCCCAGGGCGTGGACCAGCTCGTGCATCATCGGGCCCAGGTCTCCCAGGTATTTCAGCCGGGCACGCTTCGAGGCCAGGTGGCGGATATCGAAATATTTGTGATCGCACACCGCGAACCCGAACATATTGTAACAACCGTCTTCGTCGAGTTTATAGGTTCCGCTCGATGCCCTGCAAAAGTAGGGGTAAGTGTTCGGCCAGGGGTTGGTCGGATCCACCATGATGATCCCGTCCGACTCCTTGGGCATGATGATCATATAATGGCGGCTCCCTCCCGTGTAGGGGTTTTTCCTGATATAGTCGAGCACTTCATCGGCGATCTTGTCGCGGAGGTTTTCACGTACGGTATTTGTGGTGGCCGCAAGGACATCGGTCGATTTGACCGTACCGCGGACACAGGTGATCCGGACGTACCCCGTTTCATTGCCGTCTTTATCGGTGTTCATGGTCAGGTTGAGCGTCTTTTCGATACCGTAGTCGTACATCCGGGTGCGGAAAAAGTCCCGCGCATGAAGCATCATGCCCGAAAGCCGGTAATGCCATTTGGCGACGGTGTCCATATCTGCCGGGATGTAGTACACCACATTGAGGTTATGATCCCCCGAAGGCACGTAATTCGGGCCGACGGCGGGAAGGGGCGTAGGCGCCCACGGGTCTTCCGTGATGAAATCCGTACATGCCCACAGCAAAAATACCGGCAAGGCGGCCAAGAAAATTCTGGTAAATTTTTTCTTCATACGATGACAGTTTTAGGTTAAGAGTTTAGCCTTATGTATACACACACGTGCTCATATTAAAATGTCGTACTTGAAATGCGATCGGGGTACAGGCCCCGCGATATTTCTGCTTTTTTCCCCCTTCCCGACGTCCCCGCGGGCAATTAAAACGGGATCGATGCCGGTTATTTCGAAAAACTACCTAAATTTGCCAATAAATCTCAGTGAATGGTGGCTTTGGAGTCGCGTTATTATACTGCCGCATGGCTTCAGGAAAACTATCCCGGAAATTTCGAGATATTATATAAGGCCTGTTACCGGAGGATGTACGTTTCCGCCCGCCACATGCTCTCGTGTGATTCGCTGGTCGAGGACGTGGTGCAGGAGGTGTTTACCATGCTGTGGGACAGGGGGCGCAAACTCGACGGGAGGATCCTGCTCGAACCTTATCTGCTCGGCACGCTGCGCAACCATTGCATCAACTATTTCCGTTCGCTCAGCATCCAGGCGCGCTACAAACTCCATCTCTCCGTCATGGAATCGCTGGTCATGTCGCCCGAGGCTCCCGGCGAGCCCGACCTGCAATCCAAAGTCCGGTCGCTGCTGGCCGAGCTGCCCGAAATGCAGCGCAAGGTGATCGAGTTGAGCATGATCGAAGGCATGAGGTACAAGGATATCGCCGCCCTGCTGAAAATCGCGGAAGGAACGGTCCACACCCACATCAAACGCGCCTACCGGCATATCAAGAAACGGTATGATACCTTAATTGCCCTGGCGTTATTTTTACTGCTATCGGAATAGCGATAGTTTTTTTATCTCATATGTACCCCGAAAAGGATGGCAATCCGTCTTAGATATGAATACTAAAAACTTTTTCGCTTTGACAAAAAAGGATATATCCTGGGAGGTCATTGAACGCAAACTCAATGGGGACGCTTCGGAAGAGCAGGTCGCGCAGTTCGAGGCGTGGTATGCCCACAGCCCGAAGCACCGTGCATATTACGCCGCCGCCGAGCGGTCCCGCCGCCGACACCCCGATGCGGAGGCGAGCTTCGCCGGGATGGAAGACCACCTGTGGAGGGGCTTCATGCGCCACATCCGTTTCCGCCGCACCACACGCATCCTGAGGATTGCCTCGGGTTCCTTCGCTGCGGCTTCGGTGGCGGCGTTCGCCCTGCTCTTCTCCATCCCTTCCGGAAACGGGACCATTTTCTCGGCGCCGGCGACACCGACCATCGCCGCCGGCACGACCCAGGCCATCCTGGTCACCTCGTCGGGCAAAACCATCGACCTGGGGGCGCAGAAAGGGAAAATGATCGAGGCGTCGGCCGAACTGACCAACGACGGGACGACCCTGAACTACGACAGCAGCCAGGCCCCGGCTCCTCCCCAACAGGAATACCATACCATCACGACCCCCGTAGGCGGCGAATATGCCGTGCGTCTGGCCGACGGCACGGCCGTATTCCTCGGCCCCCACTCTTCGCTCAAGTTGCCGATCCCCTTCGGTTCGGGCAAGCGCATCGTGGAGATGAGCGGCGAGGTGTTCTTCGATGTGGCCTCCGACGCCCGGCATCCCTTCGTCGTCAAGGCCGGCGACATGGAGCTGGAAGTGATCGGCACCTCATTCAATGTGCGGGAATACGCCGACGAGCCGAATATAGAGGCCACGCTGGTTTCCGGGAAGGTCTGCGTATCGGCCGCAGGACACCGCCGTTGCGAACTGCACCCCGGGCAGCAAGCCGTGGTAAGCAAATCCGCACAGGCAATAGAAGTCCGCGACGTGATGGTCGCGCGCTTCACCCAATGGAAAAACGGAAAACTGGTCATCCGTGACGAGCGCCTCGAGGATATCTTTATGCGGCTTTCCAAATGGTACGGCTTCAATGTCCACTACATCCATGACGAAGCCCGCAACCTGAGGTTCTATGCCGACGCCGACCGTTACGCCAACCTGAACGACCTGCTCGATACGTTCGAGAAGACGGGAAAGGTGAAATTCGAGATCTGCGGCACTACGGTGCGGGTGAAACTGAACCAACCCGCCGCCTTACACCTCGCGCCCGGTACTTCCGACAGCCTGGGAGCCAATTAGTTCCCATCTTCCTCCATCCCTTCATTCCCGGCCGTCACGGGGATACACCTTCTGCATCCGGCAACCACCGGAGAACCGGGGCACGGCCCTTTATATTAACACGCCCGTTCCGTCCCGGCTTTACCGAATGCCTGCCCTGGACAGCGAATCTTTGGGTCGGCGCGGGAAGAACGCAGGTCCCGTCCTAAAAAATATTTGCCGTCCGTGTACCCGTAAACCGTATTTTATGCGACTTAAATGTAATTGTGCAATGTTTTGTGTGTTCCTAACCCGGACAGGATTGCGGACGGCAGGCGCACCGCCCCGAGAGATACCCGACCAAATTTACTCTTAACGACTAAACCTCAATAAATCACAAACTGAATTTATGAAAAGACCCGGAATGCTTGCTTTAGCCTTCGCATGTTTCACATGCTCCGGCCTGTATGCCCAGCAACCTGTCAGGTGTACGCCCAACGACCCCGTTTTGGCCGTACTCCAGGAAGAACTCGCCAGGGATATGGCCGCCCTCCAGAAGGAGGAGTACCCTCCCTATTACATGAATTTCAGGCTGGTCGACGAGACCGGCTTCACCATGCGCAGCATTTTCGGCACGGTCATGGGATGCAAAGAGGAGCACAAACGTTATTTTGCCCCGCAAATCAGGATCGGCACCCCTGAGTTCGACAATTTCAAGATGATGGACCAGGGCTCGGCGATCATGGGCATGACCGGCCCCGTAGCGGAATATTCCCCGCTCGACTACGACCTGCCGTTGGACGGCCTGCGCGTGAGCCTGTGGGAGGAGGTATGCGCCCGCTATAAAAACGCGGTAGCCGTGTACAACCAGATGAAACAGATGTCCGGCATGATGTCCGAGTCGGAAGACAAAGCGCCCTGCTTCTCGCCCGCCCCGGCGGAATGCTATTACGAAAGGCGCCCGATGCAGGAAGAATTCGCCGGGATGAGAAAGGCCTGGGAGGATAAGCTGAACGTTATCTCCGCCGTATTCAAGGGACACCCCGAAATCATCGAAGGCAAAGCCTCGATCTATTGCAATAGGGTCCGCACTTGGTTCGTGAGCACCGAAAACGCCTCGGTCGTCCAGAACACCTCCTACAACGAACTGGTGATCGAAGGGATGAGCCGTGCCGAAGACGGCATGTACATGCCGTTCTATATCCGCTATACGGCGGCTTCGCCCGACGGGTTCCCTTCGGCGGACAAGCTCCTCGCCGATGCGAAACAGATGGTCGCAGACCTTATCGCGTCGGCTAAAGCCCCGCTGGCCGATCCGTTCAACGGGCCGGTACTGCTCTCGGGCGCGTCCAGCGCCGCATTCTTCCAGGAGGTGGTCACTCCCAAATTCGAAGGACACCGCATAAAAAGGGAAACCGACGGCAAAGTATTCAAAGGCATGGTCGGCCACTCCATCCTGCCTGCAAGCATCTCGATCTCCGACGACCCGCAGGCGAAAGAATTCATGGGTTTTCACCTGACCGCTTCCTACCTCTATGATGAGCAGGGGGTGAAAGCGCAGAAGGTCAAACTGGTTGAAAACGGCAAACTCAACGACTTCCTGATGTCGCGCAAGCCGATCGACGGCCATCCCGCGAGCAACGGCCACGGCCGTGCGAGTTTCGTGTGCGAGCCGGTGTCGAGCCAGTCCAACCTGCTGGTCACCACCACGGAAAAATACAGCGAACAGGAAATGCGGGAACTCTACCTGGCTGAACTGAGGGCAGAAGGATTGGAATATGGCTACTATTTCAAGAGAATCATCCAGGCCGTGCAAAACGACAGCGGCCGCGGGGTCAATTCGTTCATCCTCGTGCCGCAGCAGGTCTACCGGGTTTATGCCGACGGGCGTCCCGACGAGTTGGTCCGCGGAATCCACCTGATCGGCACCCCGCTGGTCATCATGTCCAACATCGCCTATGCAGGCGGGGACTACGGCTTATTCAACGGCTACCGCATGACGGAAGCAGGCTACCTGCAGGTTTCGACCGTCGCCCCGTCGATCATCGTGCGAAAAACCGAAACCCAGCGCAGGGCCCGCGAAACCGACCTTCCGCCGATTCTCCCCAGGCCATAACACCACAAGAACGGGCCTTTGCCGCCCACTAAAAAAATACTAACAACAACGGATACCCCATGAGATATTATCTGTTATTTTTACCGCTTCTTTTTCCCGCCCTGCTTTCCGCACAGACGGCGACGGACGAGCAAATATTCACTACGATGAAGGAAGAGTTGGGCCGCTCGATGCAACTGACGCTTCCGGAAGCCCCCAAGCCATTTCTGGGTACGTACAAATATGTGGTTCAGAATTCGCTTCAGATCTCCGCATCCCTGGGCACGGTCATGGTCTCGGAAACCAACCCGCAACGCGCCTACGGCGGCGCTTCCATCCTGGTGGGCAACCATGAATTCAGCAGCGAGGTCGATTTCTCCGGCACCATGAGGGCCGCCCCCATGCCCCTCGACCACGACGCTTACGGAATGAAGCTCAACTACTGGCTGCTGTCGGACATAGCCTACCGTACGGCCGCCATGAACTACTCCACCAAGAAGGTCAAAGACACGGAATATCCCGAATCGGAACGCAGCCTGGGCGACCTGATTCCCCTCAAACCCGTGACCTATATCGAGGAAAGCCTTTCCCTGGACGTGGACCGGAAACAATGGGAAGAGAAACTGAGGGAACTTTCGCTCCTGTTCATGGAGTACAAAGACCTGTTCAGTTCGCAAGTTTCCCTGCAGGGGCAGGCCGTAGATTACTACATGCTCTCGACCGAAGGGGTGCAGCTCAAAAAATCCTACCGCACCATCAGCCTCGAAGCCTCGGCGCAGGGAATGAACGAATTGGGCCATAGGATCGCCGACAAATACATGGTCAAGGTAGCCCGGTTAGAAGACCTGCCTTCGATGGAAGAGATCCAAAAGAATATCGTCAAGATGGTCGAAAGGTTGCGCCAGCGCAGGGATGCCGAGATGTTCGACGGCTATTATTACGGTCCGGTGCTCTTCCTGGACGGCGGTTCGTCGAGCCTGTTCTCCAAATTCACCTGGGACTCGTTCCAGCCCACCAAACGCTTCGACCCATTCTCGTCCATGGACGGCAATATACCGGATGTCAAATACACCGACTACCGCCTTTCCGCGATCAACTACAGCAACATGACCGAATACAAGGGCAAACCGGTGAAAGGCGGCTGCAAGATCGATATCGAAGGCGTCACCCCTCCCGACCAGGTGGTGCTGCTTGAAAACGGAATCCTGCGCAACAAGATCAACAACCGCTACGAACACCTGATGTGCAAGCAATCCACCGGCAGCGCCCGCTTCCGCATGGCTGCCGCCGGTGCCGGGCCACTGATCACCGGGTACGTCGATTTTGCGGTGCTCCACTATCAGGTAAAGAAAGGCAAAAGCCCCGCGAAACTGAAACAGGAGCTGATCGAAAATGCCAAACGCGACGGCCATCCGTATGCATTCATCGTCCGGGGCGGGGGCGTCGACATGGTCTACAAGGTCGACCTGAAAACCGGCAAAGAAACCATGATGAAGGCGAAAGTTTCTCCAAAACTGCTTTCCGAGATCCGTTTCATCGACTTTTCGAACAAAGAGATGGTACTGGACGAGATGCCGCTGATGGACTACCACACCCTTATCGTTCCCTCGGGAGCCCTCGTGGAATTCTGCGAAGTGACGGGGGACGACGACATCACCGCGCGCAAGCCCAGCCTGCCGTTTCCCCTGTCCGAACCCGAAACCAAATAACCCATTACCCGAAAAGGAGAATTTTATATGTTCAAGTTCAAATCAACGATAGTATGCCTGGCCGCACTGTTGTCCGCCGGCCTGGCGGTTCGGGCGCAGGAGCCCCTGCTGGATGTCCTGAAAAAGGACATGGCCGCGACCATGAAGGAACTCGGCAAGAAAGAATATGCACCCTACTACATGAACTACCGCGTGGTTGACGAGCGCCTCTCCACGATCACCGCTGCGCACGGCTCCATCGTCGCCAATGAAAGTATCCACAAGCGCACTTTCGTGCCGCAGATACGCATCGGCGACCGCCAGTTCGACAATTTTATGGACCAGGACATGGGCGTCAAGCTTGGTCCGGGCCAAAAACCGGCGGTCCTGCCGACGGACGAAAACGGCGAAGCCGCCATCCGCCAGGTGCTTTGGGACGAGTTATGCCGCCGCTACGACTTCGCCGTGGACATCTTAAAACGCAACATCGCCAACAATGCCGTGAATCTTGAAAAGCAGGATAAATCGCCCAGTTTTGCCGATGCGCCCGTTGAAGTGCACTACGAAAAACCGCTTCCGGAAACGGAACTCAAACTGGACGACAAGGCCTGGGGCGAGAAACTGTGCAAACTCACGGACACATTCAAGAAATATCCCAAAATCATCCAGGGCAACGCTACGATCAACTACCAGGTCAAGCGCACCTATTTTATCAGCACCGAAGGTGCATGTGTCGTCCATAACCTGCGTTACGCCCGCCTGATGGTCATGGCCCAATCGAAAGCCGACGACGGCATGGACCTGCCCATGGCGCTCTCCTACTTCGCGTTCGATCCCGAAGACCTCCCTTCGGCGGATGCCATCATGGATGACGTCGAGCGGTTGGCCCGGACACTTACCAACCTCTCCGACGCTCCGCTCGTGGATGCCTACACCGGCCCGGCGATCCTCTCCGGTCCGGCCAGCGGCGTGTTCTTCCACGAAATCTTCGGCCACCGCATCGAAGGCCAGCGCATGAGGCAGGAAACGGACGGCCAGACTTTCCGCAAAAAACTCGGCCAGTATGTCCTCCCGAAGGGAACCCATGTCTATGACGACCCCACGCTGGCCCGCTACCAGGATGAGGATTTGAACGGCTACTACCTCTACGACGAGCAGGGCGTGAAAGCCCAGCGGGTCGAGGTGGTCGTGGACGGCAAGATGAACGACTTCCTGATGACGCGCAAGCCGATGGAAGGCTTCCCGAAAACCAACGGCCATGCCCGCGCCATCGGTGATTTCGACCCCGTTTCGCGCCAGTCCAACCTGGTAATCGAAAGCGATAACCTGAAAACCGAAGCCGAATTGCGACAGATTCTCATCGACGAGGCCAAAGCCCAGGGCAAACAGTTCGGCTACTTCATTAAACAGGTGAACGGCGGTTTTACTTCGACCGACATCCGCGGCATCAACTCGTTCAACGTGGCCCCACTGGAAACCTACCGCGTGTATGTGGACGGCCGTCCGGACGAACTGGTCCGTGGCGTGGATATCATCGGCACCCCGATGTCGATGTTCGAAAGCATCACCCATTTCGGCGGCCAGACCGCCGTATTCACCGGAATGTGCGGTGCGGAATCGGGCTGGGTTCCCGTCACTGCGGTGGCGCCAAGCACCTTCGTCAAGAAGGTGGAATTGCAGCGCAAAGCGGCGTCCAAAAACCTGCCCCCCATCCTGGAGAAGCCCTAATATACTGAAAGTTTAAAATGGAGAATACTATGAAACGCCTTCTATTGATAGCCATATCCGTCCTGGTGTCGTTCCATTTGTCCGCCCAAAACGAGCTGGACAAGCGGATCATCAAAACGATGCAGGACGAGTTGAACCGCAGCATCAAAATGAGCCTTCCCGAATCGGGCAAACCGGTCTATGTATCCTACTATGTGGAGCATGGCGAGGAGTTCGAAATCAAGGCAACGCTGGGGAACATCCAGTCGGTCACCGATCAGCCCGATTATGTCCGTTCGGCAGTAAAGATGCTGCTTGGCAGCCTCGAAGAGTCAAGCCAGCTGAAATATTACGGGCCACTGAGCCCCGCTCCTCTGCCTTTCAATTTCGATTACGACGAAATGCGCCGCCAGCTCTGGCTCCAGACCGACGGGGCATATAAAGCACAGTCGTTCGAGATGGCCGACAAACTCGCCCACCGCGATTATGGCCGAAAAAGAGAGCGTGAGTTGGACGACTGGGTGAAAGTAGCCCCGGAGGAAGTTTACATTGAACGTGAGAAAGACGTGGCCTGCGACCGCAGGCAGTGGACTGAGAATATCAAGGAGCTTTCGGCCATCTTCCGTGATTTCCCGAAAATCCAGCAATCGGACGTGATGTTCAGATACCACTCCGCCGACTCGTACATGACCAACTCCGACGGAACGGTCATCAAACAACCGACCGTCCAGGTTGCGATATACGTCCATATGCAAACGTTCGACGCCGACGGTATGCCTCTTGCCGATACCCGCACCTTTGGCAGCGACTACCTGAAGAACATGGTTTCGATGGACGACCTGAAACGGGAAATCCGTAACTTCGCAGAAGTCATGACGTCGAAGATCGACGCCCCCATGGCCAAAGAGAATTATCGCGGCCCGGTATTGATATTGGGCGAGGTTCCGGGTAAAATGTTCCGTACCCTGGTGGGAAGCGCACTGGTCGGCCTGCGCAACGACAATATTGTAGTCATGCTCGGCGCGTCTCCCCTGGACAAGCGGATGAACACCCGCATCATCGACCGGAAAATCACGGTTAAAAACATAACCACCCCCATGACTTTCGAAGGCCGTGCGCTGTACGGAAGCTACACGATCGATGCCGAAGGCGTCAGGCCCAAATCCGAGCAGGTCCTCGTTGAGAACGGTATCATGAAAAGCGTGCTCAACGACCGCATTCCGAAACTCAGCGCTCCGGGGCCGACGGGCAGCGTTCGCTTCGGCAACTGGACCTTCTTTGCCGAGCAAGGCATTCTGGACGTGAGTTCGTCGGAAACGATGCCTTACGACAAGATGAAAAAGGAACTGATCAAACTCGCCAAACAGCAAGGCTGCAAGTGCGCATACATCCTGCGGTCGTCCGAGTGGGGTACTTACACCTACCGGGTAGACCTGGAAACGGGTGAGGAAGTCATGGAAAAGGGCCTGATCACCCCTACCCTGGATTCTTCGATTTTGAATATGGACAATTACAATGTCCATGCGATAGCCAAAGAGCGGCGGGTGTACGATTTCCTTTCACATTGCGGTCCCCAGTCGGTCATCGCCCCCAAAGCCATTATTGTGGACGACCTCAAACTCTCCCTGCAGCAATTCAGCAAATCGGGAGTCAAGCCTATAGTGTATCCGCTGGCCGCAGGCTCAAAATAGCGGACTCTTTCTTCCGGAACGCCCGTTCCGGCATCGCTTACGGTGCCGGAGCGGGTGTTTTCCGGGGCCTTATGACCCGCCGGACACCGGGCGCAAGCGCGTGCCCCACCGCCGGGTCGGTCCTGGGCTGGTCGCGGGTATCGACGAGGATATGCGCAGGGATCGGGAAAAGATCGCGGCCGGACTATGCGAATGATGCGATGCCGTCCGCTGCAGATTTTTGAACCGCCCGTGTACCCCTTTCGGGGTTTCAACCCGTCTTAAAATATAAGAACAAAACCGAAATCTCTCATGAAAAAAGCCCATTTGCTACTCGTCGGCCTGCTGTTTCCGGTGCTTTTGAGCGCCCAGCCCGTCCAATTTTCTGTCGAAGGACAGATCCGGTCCGATGCAACGATCGCTTACATGACCCTCAAGGGAGCCAGGGGCAAGATGATTCCCTTTCGTGTCAAGGTCGAAAACGGCAAATTCGCCATCAGCGGCGAACTGCCC
>JAVBNK010000088.1:0-2540 GCA_031551595.1 Rikenellaceae bacterium
CAAACTCCACGACCTTAAAAAACTGATCAGCAGGGCGTGGAGGGTGATACCGGAAATCACACAAGCTTTCCCGCGCGACACCAAAGAGGAAAAACGCCTTTTCGATCTGTTGAAAGACGCTTACGTGCAGGCACGCTACAACCCCGGTTTCGTCGTCATGCGCGAAGACCTCGACGCGCTGATCCCGCGCGTGGAACGCCTGCGCGACATCGTCGGAAAGGCCTGCCGACAAAAAATAGCTTACTACGGGGAAATGAGCGAAGCATAAATATTTTTCCGGCCAATTTCCCTCGCATCCGACGATTTTCATTTCCTGCGGCTGCGGGGGGCGCACCAAAGGTGCGAGCCGCAGGAAATGGCGATTTCAACGAAATCGCATGAAAAAGGAAAGGAATTAATTAAAATATACCTGAAAATGAAAGGACCTGTTTCTCAATTCATCACCCACCACTACCGCCACTTCAACTCGGCGGCCCTGGTGGATGCGGCCAAAGGCTACGAAGCCCACCTCACCAAAGGCGGCAAAATGATGATCACCATGGGCGGCGCCATGTCGACCGCCGAGTTGGGCATTTCGCTCGCGGAGATGATCCGCCAGGACAAGGTGCACATCATCACCTGCACGGGCGCCAACCTCGAAGAGGATATCATGAACCTGGTGGCCCACTCTCACTACAAGCGCGTGCCCAACTACCGCGACCTGACGCCCGAGCAGGAGCGCGAACTGCTCGATAACCACATGAACCGCGTCACCGACACCTGCATCCCCGAAGAGGAGGCCTTCCGCCGCCTGCAGCAGCATATCCACCGGATATGGAAGGATGCCGACACGCGGGGCGAACGTTACCTGCCGCACGAGTACATGTACAAGATGCTGCTTTCGGGCGTTCTGGAACAATATTACGAAATCGACCCCAAGAATTCGTGGATGCTGGCCGCGGCCGAGAAGAACCTGCCGATCATCGTTCCCGGCTGGGAGGACAGCACGATGGGCAATATCTTCGCCTCGTACGTGATCAAAGGCGAACTGAAGGCCTCGACGATGAAGTCGGGCATTGAATATATGGTCTACCTCACGGAATGGTACCGTGCCAACTCGGGCGGCGCTGGCGTGGGCTTCTTCCAGATCGGCGGCGGTATCTCGGGCGACTTCCCGATCTGCGTGGTGCCGATGATGTATCAGGACCTCGAATGGGAAGACGTGCCTTTCTGGGCCTATTTCTGCCAGATTTCCGACTCGACGACCTCCTACGGTTCTTATTCCGGAGCCGTGCCCAACGAGAAGATCACCTGGGGCAAACTCGACATCGACACCCCGAAATTCATCATCGAATCGGACGCCACGATCGTCGCGCCGCTCGTGTTCGCCTACCTGCTGGGCTGGTAGGTCGTACCGGTTGCAGAATGAGAATGCCGGCCCTTTGCGGGGCCGGCGTTTTTTTCATTTGTGCGGTGTTTCGTCGATTAACTTTTCTGTTTCTTCTATTTTTTTCTTTGTGCGCTCAATTTTCCTTTTCAGAATGTATCGTGCGCCCACTATGGTAAATAAACTGAATCGTGCCAAAGGAACTGTTGCAAGTAACGACCATCCCACCCCATCGTATTTCCAGAATATTATAATAGGATAACCGCAATGGTCGTCCTTATTATCCATACAACGATGTTCTTTTTTCTGTATGCAGGTTTAAAACCGTAGTTGCCGACGTTGCGTCAAGCCCTTTCCCGAAACTCTCGCCAAGGGTTTCGGGATTCTTCATGATGTTGAGTCAGCCAGGGGGGAGCTCACCCGTTCTTCCCGTTTTCCTGGTCGAGGATCTCGGGCGAGAGGCCGTACCCTTCTTTTTCGTGGCGAACCCCGCGGGGTTCGGCATGGATGACGATGTCGTAGACGTTCTCCACCGATTCACGGATGCTTTGCTCGACCTGCTGGGCGATTCGGTGGGCTTCGGTGAGTGAGAGATTGCCGTCCATTTCGACATCCATGTCAATCATGTAGGCGTTGCCGATCTGGCGCGAGCGCACGCGGTGGGGGTTCGACGCCCCCGGCACACGCTCCACAGCCTCGAAAATGCGGCGGTAGACCTCCTGGTCGCACATGCCGTCCATGAGCACCACGCTCGTTTCGCGGAAGATGCCGACGGCCGTGCGGATGATGAAAAGACTGATGACGATACTCGTGACGGCATCCAGCAGCGGCATCTTCAATACGAACGTAAAGACCAGCCCGATCAGCACTCCGGCCGAGGTGAGCACGTCGTTGCGCAGGTTCTTGGCGTTGGCGACCAGCATCGAACTCCCGGCACGGCGGCCCTGAGCGAACTGGTACCACGAAAGCAGCGACTTGCCCGCCATCGACAGCACGGTCACCCAGACGGCGATCATGCCGGGCATTTCGCGCTCGGCACCCGTAACGATCGATTTTCCCGCAATGATGAGCATTTGCAGACCCGCGGCGAAGATAATGAACGCCAGTATTTTGGTAGCCACGCTGTCGGCCCGTTCATAGCCGTAGGCGTATTTTGCGCTGGGCGGGCGGGAAG
>JAVBNK010000093.1:0-9873 GCA_031551595.1 Rikenellaceae bacterium
TATATCCTCGCCCCGGAAGAGGAACGCGCCCAATATATCGCGCAGCCGCGTGCGGATATCGCCCACGGCCACCCGGTCGAGGGTGTCGAAGACCGTGAAGTCGCCGTTCATCAGATCATCCTGGTTCTGGGCGTAGTAGCCCACGTTGACGTTGTGGCCCAGGCGCACGAGCCCCTCGGTGGCCGCGATCTCGCCGATCAGCATGCGCGCGAAAGTGGTCTTACCCTCGCCGTTGCGGCCGACCAGGGCGATCTTCTCGCCGCGCTCGATGTGCAGCGTCGCCCCGGCGAAAACGCGCTTCGCGCCGAACGCCTTTCCGGCGTCCTTCACCTCGGCCACGATCTGGCCCGAGCGCGGGGCGGGCGGGAACTTGATGTTCAGCGCCGACAGGTCCTCCTCGTCCACCTCGACGCGTTCCAATTTTTCCAACTGCTTGATGCGCGACTGAACCTGGTTGCTCTTGGTGGGCTTGTAGCGGAACTTCTCGATGAACTCCTCGGTCTTCTCGATCATCTTCTGCTGGTTGGCGTAGGTGGCCATCTGCTGCTCGCGGCGTTCGCGGCGCAACTCGACGTAGTGGCTGTACGACACCTTGTAATCGGTCGCGCGGCCCAGCGAGATTTCGATGGTGCGGTTGGTGACGTTATCCAGGAACGCCCGGTCGTGCGAGATGAGCACCACGGCGCCGCTGTAGTCGCGCAGGTAGCCTTCGAGCCACTGGATCGATTCGATGTCCAGGTGGTTCGTAGGCTCGTCCAGCAGGAATACCGACGGCCGGCGCAACAGCAGTTTGGCCAGTTCGATGCGCATACGCCACCCGCCCGAAAATTCGCGCGTGGGACGGGTGAAGTCCGTGCGCCGGAATCCCAGCCCGAGCAGCGTGCGTTCGATCTCGGCCTCGCGGTTGTCGCCGCCGAGGATATGGTAGCGGTCCGTGGCGTCGTTCAATTCGTGCAGCAGCCGCTCATAGGCGTCCGATTCGTAGTCCGTACGGATGGTGATCTCTTCGGTGATCTGTGCGATACGTTGCTCCAGGCCGACCAGTTCGTGGAACGCCGTGGCGGTTTCCTCGAACAGGGTGGTGGTGTCGGCCACCTTCATCGTCTGGGGCAGGTAGCCGATCGTGCAGTCCGCGCCCACGGCCACACGCCCCGACGAAGGGGGTTGCTCTCCGGTGAGGACTTTGAGCAGGGTGGTTTTGCCTGCGCCGTTCTTACCCACCAGGCCGATGCGGTCGCGCGGGTTGATCAGCAGCGAGATGTCTTTGAAAAGGTCCCAACCGCCGAAGGTGACGGTCACGTTATCTATCGAGATCATGAATACTGTGTAATGTGTTTTTGCATTTCACCGCAGTGAAACGCCCAAGCCCGCGGCCCGGAATCTCCGGTTTCGCCCCCGCAGCCGCGGGCTTGAAGACAGGCATCGGGAGTATGTTGGTTCAATATTAAATTATGGCCATGCGGCACAGGGTTCTGCCCGGATTTCATACCGGCAGGGCTCAAGCCTTCCGTCGCCGAGTTTCAAAAGGACGACGTTCGCCGCCGGGGTTATCCAGATGCTCAGCGGGTATGCGTCCGCCTCGTTGTGTGTAAACAAGGTGGCGTATTGCTGCGCAAGCGATGCATCGTCCGAGTCGTAAGCCGGCGTCGAATAGAGCGAACACATATAATCGTACAGGATCGGCACGCTCTCTTCGGAAAACCATTGGTCCCACAAGAATAACGTTACGGAAGGGACATTGTCCCGGAGCGATGCATGGGTGGTAAAACCGCGGTCCGACAGTACGTCGACGTATCCCGTACTGCTTTTGCCGGAGGCGGTGATCTCCGCCCAATCGTAGCCGAGGAAATCCCTGCTGTCCGAAATCCGTATCGTGACCGTATCGCTGCTGACGGCTTTATGGTCCTTGTAGCCGGTTAGAACCGTTTCGTACTCCCCGGGCAGGAAAAAATGATGGCTCCATTCGCAGGTAAAACGGGTACGGCTATCACCATGCTCGAGAACCCTGAAGCGGCCCTTCACGCCGGATGCCGTCCAGACGATGGAATCATACGTTTGCGTCAGGTCCAACAGGGAGAAACTCCTGTCGGCATAGATGCCGAACTGCATCAACCCGAATATATTTTCTTCGTTTCCCCCCGCCCGCAACTTGATTTCCACCGACTCTTTCGCGGATTGCATCCCGGATGGCCCTTCGCCGGGCTGGGGTGACGGCCCGTCATTCTTTGCGCAGGACAAGCCGAGCGACATGAAGAGAATGAAATATATTCTTTTACTCATACCGATCCCTTTTATTATAATGAAGGCATGAATCCCTGTTATTTCAACATCAAATCGATGGTCGCCACGGGATCGGGCGTGCCGAAGATGGCGCTGCCGGCCACCAGCGCGTCGCAACCCGCCTCGAACAGCGCCGCGGCATTCTCGGGGCCCACGCCGCCGTCGATCTCGATGAGCGTCCCGAGGCCCGCCGCATCGATCATCCGGCGCAGCTCGCGCACCTTGTCCCAACTGCCCTCGATGAACGACTGGCCGCCGAAACCCGGTTCGACGCTCATGATCAGCACCAGGTCGAGGTGTGGCAGCAGGTGTTCGACGGCTTTGACGGGCGTGGCGGGCTTGATGGAGATGCCTGCCTTGGCGCCTGCGGCGTGGATGGCGTCGATCACGGCCATCGCATCGTCCACCGCCTCGATGTGGAAGGTGACCATGTCGGCCCCGGCCTTGGCGAAACGCTCGACGTAGCGGCCCGGATCGACGATCATCAGGTGCACGTCCATGAATTTTTTCGTGGCCGCGGTGATGGCCTTCAGCACCGGGAACCCGAACGAAATGTTGGGCACGAATACCCCGTCCATCACGTCGATATGCACCCACTGCGCCCGCGAACGGTCGATCATTCTGGTGTCGCGGTCCAGGTGCCCGAAGTCGGCCGACAGCATCGAGGGGGATATGATCTTCTCCATAACGGTTTTTCTGTTTTTCAGGAATATCAGGATGCGTCCCGGCAATCCCGGTTTATCCGGGATTGCACCCGGCGTTCATTATATTTTAGGCAAAGGTACGCCAAAATTCACGAAAATTATAACTAATTTCGCCGGGGTAAATCTTCGCTTACCATACCCTGCCGGGCGGCCATGCAACCCGCGGCCTTAGGCGCCCGTGGCGCGAAGCGCCACGGGGATGGGCTCCGGGCCGAAAATAACGGATAACCTTATCATGGAGATCGTTCCCTATATCGTCATTTCCTGCGTGTTGCTCGGCGCGGCCGCGGTGTTCTGCGTGTCGTGGCGGCGCAGCGCAGACCGCGAGGAACGCTTGCGCGGCGAGCTTTCGGGCAAAGAGGCCGAATTGCGCGAGGCGGCGGTCCGCGAGGCCGCCGACCGGGTGCGGATCGAAACGCTCACCCGCCAGATCGAAGCCGACCGCAGCACCGGCGAGCAATCCCGCGAGGCGATGCGCGCCGAATTCCGCAACCTGGCCAATACGATCCTCGAAGAGAAAAGCACCCAGTTCAAGCAGACCAACAGGGAGTCGCTGGAACTGTTGCTGAAGCCTTTCCGCGAGAATATCACCGATTTCCGCCAGCGCGTCGAGCATATCTACGCCAGCGAAAACACCCAGCGGGGCGAACTGAAGGCCGAACTGCGCAACCTGATGGAGCAGACCGGGCGCATCACGGCCGAAACCACCGCGCTGACCCGTGCGCTGCGCGGCGATTCGAAGACGCAGGGCGACTGGGGCGAAATGATCCTCGAAACGATCCTCGAAGGGTCGGGCCTGCGCCGCGGGATCCACTACGCCGTGCAGGAAAACCTTAAGGACGAGCAGGGCAACAACCTGCGTCCGGACGTGGTCCTGAGCCTCCCGGACGGCAAGCACATCGTGATCGACTCGAAGGTTTCGCTCACGGCCTTCGTCAATTACACGGCCTGCGAGGATGAACAGCAGCGCCGCCAGCACTTGTCGGACCACCTGCAATCCGTGCGCAACCATATCCGGGCCCTGGGCGCCAAAGGATACCAGGAACTGATTGATTCGCCCGATTTCGTGATCATGTTCGTGCCCAACGAGCCGGCCTTCATGGCCGCACTGCAATCCGATGCCACGCTCTGGTCCGATGCCTACGGGCATAAGGTCGTGATTTCCAGCCCGACGAATTTATTTGCAATATTGAAAATTGTTCACGACCTTTGGCGCCGCGAAGACCAGAGCCGCAATGCGTTGGAGATCGCCGAAGCGGGTGCGAGGCTGTATGACAAGCTGGTAGGCCTGGCCGAAACGCTGCTCGACGTGGGCAAAGGGCTCGAAACGACCCAGAAGCACTACGAGAAGGCGATGAACCAGCTCCAGACCGGCAAAGGCAACCTGATCTCGCGCACCGAGCACCTGCGTAAGCTGGGCGTCAAAGCGGGTAAGAAATTGCCTGCCGCATTGGCTGCGAATGACGATGAGGAGGCCCGGGAAGCAGAAATGGAATGAAATTTGAAATAAATCAGACAATTCTCAACTAAAAAAAATTATGAAAAAACTGACCATCATCGCTTTTGTGGCAGCAGCGGGCCTGTTCTTTACTGCCTGCAGCGGCAACAAGATCGATAGCTCGATCAAAAAGATCGAAGCCGCCCTTGCCAAGGTGGAAGCCAACAACGACATGACCGAACAGGATTGGGAAGCCTTCTCGAAAGAGGTGGAGCAGCCCATGGAGGTGCTCCGTACCGCCTCGGAAGACGAGAAGACCAGCGACGACGATAAGGCGCGTATCGCCGAACTGGGCAACCGTATCGCTGAGGTCCTGTTCAAAGCCATGCAGCCTGCCGTCGAGGAAGATATCGAAATCGAAGAGGTGGAAGGCGACGTGGAGAATCCTGCAACGGCCGGGGAGTAATCCGATGGCTGAAAGCAATGGGCGCACGGCGGAAGCCGTGCGCTTTTTTTGTCCGTAGCTGCTATGGTCCGCAGGCTTCCGGAGGTTGCTCTCCGCCGGTGTAGACCGATAGGGGCACAGGCTCGCCCCACCATCCCCCATCCCGCCCGGGGCGGGTTGCGTCGACGTGAAACAGGGAGGAAAATTCGGCACTGAAAGCCGTATGTCATCATGTGATCGCAAAATATCTTCTCCCTGTTTCACGTGGACGACTTCCGGAGAGGTCGATTCCGCGCCGGCAACCCCTTTTGGATTTTCCCGCTGCTTTCCATTCGGTCGGGGAACTCCTCCTCCGCTCATGCGGCGACACCGGTTGGCAGGGGAGGCTTGGCAAACGGCCTTGCAGGCCGTTTGCAACAGCTCTCTTTAAGGGCGGATTATTTTAATCTCTAAGGGTTCGATTCCCCGCAGTCCCGGTTACCCGTGATAGTTATGGGTTTCCTCCCCGCGGCCCGGCATAACTCAGGTAAACTTGACTCTGCCCTCGCCCGCAGCATTGGTTGCGGCGTTGCCGTCGTCCACATCCCGCTGCGGGGGTGTTTATTGTCGATTCGCCCCCTTTTTTTCGTTGTCACCCGGCAGAATCCAGGCCCATTTGGCTCTGCGCCCGCTCCCGGGGGCGTTGGACACGCGCCGTTTTTTACCGCTTTCGGACTTCCGGATTTCCGTGCACGAATTCTTCGGGGCCACTGACTGCCGGAAGAAAGCCGACGTTTCTTCACCGAACGCTTACTTTTTTTGGGCCATGCCTTTGGTGCGTTTCCCGCGGCGGCGATACAAAAATCCCCTTCCCGGGAGGGGAAGGGGATCGTTATCAGAGAATGGCGGGACTATTTTTTGAATTTGCGGGGCTTGACCATGTTCTCGGGTTTGAGGATGTTGTCCAGCTCGGCTTTGTCCATCAGTTTGTGCTCCAGCACCAGGTCGTAGACGCCTTTGCCCGTCTTGAGGGCCTCCTTGGCGATCATCGTCGAAGCCTCGTAGCCCAGGTAGGGGTTCAGCGCGGTCACCAGGCCGATCGAATTGTAGACCATCCGGCGGCATACCTCGACGTTGGCTGTGATGCCGTCGATACACTTCTCGCGCAGGGTGTTCATCGCGTTGATGAGCATTTCGACGTTCTCAAACAGGCAGTGCACGATGATCGGCTCGAACACGTTGAGTTCCAGCTGGCCGCCTTCGGCAGCCATCGTCACCGTCATGTCGTTGCCCACCACGCGGAAAGCCACCTGGTTGACCACCTCGGGGATCACCGGGTTGACCTTGCCGGGCATGATCGACGAGCCGGGCTGCATCGGCGGCAGGTTGATCTCGTTCAGGCCGGTACGCGGGCCCGACGACATCAGGCGCAGGTCGTTGCAGATCTTCGACAGTTTCACCGCCAGGCGTTTCTGGGCGGCCGAGTTGATGATGAATGCGCCGGTGTCGTTCGTCGCCTCGATCATGTTCAGCGCGGCCACCACGGGCATCCCGGTCACTTCGGCCAGGTGCTTCACGCACAGCGGCGTATAGTCCGGGTCGGAGTTGATGCCCGTGCCGATGGCCGTAGCGCCCATGTTCACTTCCAGCAGCAGTTTCGAGTTCTGTTCCAGGCGCTCCACCTCTTCGCGCAGGGTGGCGGCATAGGCTTCGAACTCCTGGCCGAGGGTCATCGGCACGGCGTCCTGCAACTGGGTGCGGCCCATTTTGATCACGTCGGCGAATTCGACGCCTTTTTTGGCGAACGAGTCGATCAGTTGCTTCAGCGCCCCGATCAGCGTGGCGGTGCTGCGGATCATGGCGATCTTCACCGAGGTCGGGTAGGCGTCGTTCGTGGACTGCGACAGGTTGACGTGGTTGTTGGGGTGGCAGTACTGGTACTCGCCCTTCTGGCGGCCGAGGATCTCCAGCGCGCGGTTGGCGATCACCTCATTGGCGTTCATGTTGGTCGAGGTTCCCGCGCCGCCCTGCACCATATCGACCACGAAATGGTCGTGCAGTTTGCCCGCTTCGATCTCCTTGCAGGCTTTGACGATCGCGTCGCACACCGGCTTTTCCATCAGTCCCAGGTCGCAGTTGGCCAGTGCGGCCGCCTCTTTCACTTCGGCCAGGGCGCGGATGAATTCGGGGAAAAAATTGAGTTTCACGCGGCTGATGTGGAAATTCTCGACGCCGCGCATGGTCTGCACGCCGAAGTAGTATTCCACCGGGATATCCATATCCCCTAACAGGTCGTGTTCGGGCCTTGTTTTGCCCGAGAGTTTGCTGTTTGTAATGTCCATGATGTTATCGTAAGAATTTGTATTGGTCCTTCGGTTGTGTAAAAGTAGTTGTGAGCCGCGGCTAAACGACTCACACTACTTATTTTCAGTATATTGCGGCAGGGTCGTATGCTACCAGACTTTGCCCAGTTCTTCCATCACGGCGTCGTTGCCCGGGTAGCCCATCTTGAAATAGGTTTGTTTGCCCGTTTTGTCGAAGATCAGGTAGGCCGGGATGCCTTTGATGCCGTATTTTTCGCACAGGGCCCCCCATTGGGCTTTGGTGATGTAGTAATGGATGCCGCCGATGGAAGGAAGCATCGATTCCCATTTCTCTTTGGGTGAGTTTTCGCCGGCGATGTACAGGATCACCACGCCTTTGGCATAGATCTCGGGTTTGAGCGGACCGAGGACTTTCATCGCGTTCACGCAGGGGCCGCACCACGTAGCCCAGAAGTCTACGAACACGGCTTTGCCTTTGTACTGGGCCACGATCGCATCGAGCAGCTGGTCGTTCTCCGCTTCGGGCGTTTTGGCTACGGTGTACTCATGTTTCTCCTCTTTGGGCGCTTCGGCGGGCTGTTGCGCGCGGGCTGCTGCGAAAAGGGTCGTTGCCAGGCACATGGCCATCAATGTGAGCTTTTTCATAATTTTATGTTTTTAAATGGGTTTCACCAGACTTTGCTTAATTCTTCCATGATCCTTTCGTTGCCCGGGTAGCTGGCGTACTGGAAGGTCTTATGGCCCTGCTTGTCGAATATCATGTAGTTGGGGATGCCTTCGATGCCGTATTTTTTGCATACCGTTTCCCATTGCCCGGCCGTCAGGTAGTAGTGCGTGCCGCCGATTCCCGCGAGCATCCCGCTCCATTTGTCCATGGGCGACGATGCACCGGTGATATAAATGATCTCCACGCCTTTGGCCGCTATTTCGGATTTGATGGGCCTGAGGCTCTCCATCCCTTTCAGGCAGGGGCCGCACCATGTGGCCCAGAAATCGATGAACACGGCCTTGCCTTTGCGTTGGGCGACGATGGCTTCGATAATCCGCCCGCTGTCCACCGCCGGGGTTTCCATTATCGTAAAACCGCCCCGGGCTATGGCCTCGTCGACTTTCCTGCGCGCTTCCGAGGTGATGTCATAGTATGCTTCGGCCGCATAAGGAACCTGCTTCAGGTATTTTTCTTCGTCCGCGGAGAGCGGGTCGAGGCTTTCCGTCTTGCGCAGCGGGGAGTACGATTTCCACATATCCTGCACAAGGCCGCGGTCGGTGCCGGTGAGCGTGTCGATCTGCGCCAGCGAAGGGTGCAGGCCCATGATCATGTCCGGTATGCCCGGATAGATCGGCGAGTAGACCCACAGCGGGTTGTCCAGGTCGAGTTCTTCAGCGTACGGGTACAACTTGTCCATGGTCGCAACGGGCGCCGTGCAGTCGAATCTGTCAAACGGGCCGAGGTTGTGTTTACGCCTGTAAGCGTTCGCATAGGCGGCCTGCGAGTTGAAGAGATGGTAAAGGAACGCGCCTTTGACGCGCATCTCCAGGTATTGTTTCCCCGCCAGGGTCATCGCAGAGGCCTGCGTCGCGGCGATGTTTTCCCGGCACATCCGTGACAGGTAATCCGCGTACTGTCCGAAGTCCATGCCCAGGATCGTGGTGTCGCCTTGCGGGTCGAGGTTTTTGATGACGGGTTTGTCCGCCTTTTTCGAATCGTCGCGGTAGTGCCATGTGCCGTTCAGGGCGGCGTAACGCCCGCGGAAACCGACATATATCTTCCCGGGGGGCCGTTCCCCGAACAGGTGCGACGCCGCGGCGTCGCAAAACGCCTCGGCATGTTCTCCCGGGGCGACGAACATCGTCGCGATGGTCGTTTCCAGGGTCCGGAGCGTAACCATCGCGGTGCCGTAGAGCGTGAATACGGATTCATAGGTCCCGCTTGCGCCGCGGGCCATCTCCCTCGTGGCCGTTTTTGCCAGCACGGGGTCGGTATATTCCAGATAAAGCGTTGCCGGTTCGTTTTGCGTCGCAGGTCCTGTCAGGTGCAGCGTTACGGTCGTTTCCCCTTTACGCAATTCGGGGACCGGAAGGCCGAGCGCAGGGTCGATCCTGACGGGATACGTGTCCGCGGGCAGGTCGGGCCTGGCCTGGGCGGCCACGGCGCAGGAAGCCAGCAGGCATAGCAGGGATAAGGCGTAACTTTTCATCCGGGTCGGTTATCCGTTATTGCGTTTGACGCCCATGCGGGGGCAGCGCTTGAATTCTTTGGTGCGGTCGAAAAGGTAACGGTAGGTGGTGTGCATCTTGTGGCGCGAGGCGCACACGTAGCTTTCGCACATGCGCATCATCACCGGGTTGAAGTCGCCGATCCAGGCCAGCTCCAGCGTCTTGTAAGGCAGCCCGCCCTTGGCGAGGGTCTGCTCGAAACAGTGCATGATGCCCGACTCGATGCCCTTGCCGTGGAAGTCGGGGTCGACGGCGAAGATGATGGCGAAGATGCGGTCGGCCTTTCCCCGGCGCAACAGCCATGCAAGACGTATCTTATTGATCAGGTTGAGCTTGCCCCCGAAACGGCCGATCACCCGGTTCAGGTCGGGCACCATGATGAAAAACCCGATCGGCTCGTCGTTGAAGTAGGCGAAGTAGATCAGCCGCTCGTCGATGATGGGCTTGAGCATGTTCATCAGCTTCATGGCGTGCTCCGTGTCGATG